>NZ_CAWLMI010000043.1:0-2981 GCF_963862045.1 Aeromonas sp. 159
CCTATCAACGTTGTGGTCTCCAACGGCCCTTTAGGACCCTCAAGGGGTCAGGGATGACTCATCTCAGGGCTCGCTTCCCGCTTAGATGCTTTCAGCGGTTATCGATTCCGAACTTAGCTACCGGGCAGTGCCACTGGCGTGACAACCCGAACACCAGAGGTTCGTTCACTCCGGTCCTCTCGTACTAGGAGCAACTCCCTTCAATCATCCAACGCCCACGGCAGATAGGGACCGAACTGTCTCACGACGTTCTGAACCCAGCTCGCGTACCACTTTAAATGGCGAACAGCCATACCCTTGGGACCGACTTCAGCCCCAGGATGTGATGAGCCGACATCGAGGTGCCAAACACCGCCGTCGATATGAACTCTTGGGCGGTATCAGCCTGTTATCCCCGGAGTACCTTTTATCCGTTGAGCGATGGCCCTTCCATTCAGAACCACCGGATCACTATGACCTACTTTCGTACCTGCTCGACCTGTCCGTCTCGCAGTTAAGCTGGCTTATGCCATTGCACTAACCTCCTGATGTCCGACCAGGATTAGCCAACCTTCGTGCTCCTCCGTTACTCTTTGGGAGGAGACCGCCCCAGTCAAACTACCCACCAGGCACTGTCCGCGAGCCCGATTCAGGGCCCTGCGTTAGAACATCAAACATACAAGGGTGGTATTTCAAGGACGGCTCCAGCGCAACTGGCGTCACGCCTTCAAAGCCTCCCACCTATCCTACACATGTAGGTTCAATGTTCAGTGCCAAGCTGTAGTAAAGGTTCACGGGGTCTTTCCGTCTAGCCGCGGGTACACCGCATCTTCACGGCGAATTCGATTTCACTGAGTCTCGGGTGGAGACAGCATGGCCATGGTTACACCATTCGTGCAGGTCGGAACTTACCCGACAAGGAATTTCGCTACCTTAGGACCGTTATAGTTACGGCCGCCGTTTACCGGGGCTTCGATCAAGAGCTTCGCTTGCGCTAACCCCATCAATTAACCTTCCGGCACCGGGCAGGTGTCACACCCTATACGTCCACTTTCGTGTTTGCAGAGTGCTGTGTTTTTGATAAACAGTCCCAGCCATCTGGTCACTGCGACTCCCGACAGCTCCATCCGCAAGGGACTTCACCATCAAGAGCGAACCTTCTCCCGAAGTTACGGTTCTATTTTGCCTAGTTCCTTCACCCGAGTTCTCTCAAGCGCCTTGGTATTCTCTACCCGACCACCTGTGTCGGTTTGGGGTACGATGACTTGTAATCTGAAGCTTAGAGGCTTTTCCTGGAAGCAGGGCATCAATGGCTTCCACACCGTAGTGTGTTCGTCTCGTGTCTCAGTGTTGTGTCTCCGGATTTGCCTGGAAACACCACCTACGCACTTTCACCAGGACAACCGTCGCCTGGCCCACCTAGCCTTCTCCGTCCCCCCATCGCAATTACAAGTCGTGCAGGAATATTAACCTGCTTCCCATCGACTACGCCTTTCGGCCTCGCCTTAGGGGTCGACTCACCCTGCCCCGATTAACGTTGGACAGGAACCCTTGGTCTTCCGGCGAGGAGGCTTTTCACCCCCTTTATCGTTACTTACGTCAGCATTCGCACTTCTGATATCTCCAGCATACCTCTCGATACACCTTCGCAGACTTACAGAACGCTCCCCTACCACTCACACATAAGTGTGAATCCGCGGCTTCGGTGCCTGGTTTGAGCCCCGTTACATCTTCCGCGCAGGCCGACTCGACTAGTGAGCTATTACGCTTTCTTTAAATGATGGCTGCTTCTAAGCCAACATCCTAGCTGTCTGAGCCTTCCCACATCGTTTCCCACTTAACCAGAACTTTGGGACCTTAGCCGGCGGTCTGGGTTGTTTCCCTCTTCACGACGGACGTTAGCACCCGCCGTGTGTCTCCCGGATATTACTTACTGGTATTCGGAGTTTGCATGGGGTTGGTAAGTCGGGATGACCCCCTAGCCCAAACAGTGCTCTACCCCCAGTAGTATTCGTCCGAGGCGCTACCTAAATAGCTTTCGGGGAGAACCAGCTATCTCCGAGTTTGATTGGCCTTTCACCCCCAGCCACAGGTCATCCCCTAACTTTGCAACGTTAGTGGGTTCGGTCCTCCAGTTGATGTTACTCAACCTTCAACCTGCCCATGGCTAGATCACCCGGTTTCGGGTCTACACCTTGCAACTAGACGCCCAGTTAAGACTCGGTTTCCCTACGGCTCCCCTATACGGTTAACCTCGCTACAAAATGTAAGTCGCTGACCCATTATACAAAAGGTACGCAGTCACCCCGAAGGGCTCCCACTGCTTGTACGTACACGGTTTCAGGTTCTATTTCACTCCCCTCACAGGGGTTCTTTTCGCCTTTCCCTCACGGTACTGGTTCACTATCGGTCAGTCAGGAGTATTTAGCCTTGGAGGATGGTCCCCCCATATTCAGACAGGATGTCACGTGTCCCGCCCTACTCGATTTCACATCAAGGTTGTTTTCGTGTACGGGGCTATCACCCTGTATCGCCGGCCTTTCCAGGACCGTTCCACTAACTTCCAAGATGCTTAAGGGCTAATCCCCGTTCGCTCGCCGCTACTGAGGGAATCTCGGTTGATTTCTTTTCCTCGGGGTACTTAGATGTTTCAGTTCTCCCGGTTCGCCTCTGTTACCTATGTATTCAGTAACAGATACCCGAGTTATCTCGGGTGGGTTTCCCCATTCGGAAATCTGTGAGTAATAGCGTCTCTTACCGACTTCTCACAGCTTATCGCAGGTTAGTACGTCCTTCATCGCCTCTGACTGCCAAGGCATCCACCATGTACGCTTAGTCACTTAACCATACAACCCCAAGAAGTGTCGGTGAAACCGGCACAGCCTGTTGTCGTACAACAAGGACCAAATAAAATTTGGTTTTCGCCAAGAAGTTTCCAAAGCACTTGTAACAAATGTTTGAGAACTACTTTTTAAATCAGCTTTCCAGATTGTTAAAGAGCA
>NZ_CAWLMI010000044.1:0-47300 GCF_963862045.1 Aeromonas sp. 159
GTTCAACCATTCTGGGGGGGGGGGAGGTCGCCCTGATCCTCGACATTCCTTCGCTGATCCAGCACGCAATCACTCAGGAATCCTGTCAGCTCAACAGGTTGACAGTGTCGCGCAACCTGCCTCAATCCAGCATCAACTGAGGGGACCATCATGTTAAAAAATTCCACCATCAAATTGCGTCTTATTGTACTGCTCTGCATGCTCTGCCTGCTGCTGCTGGCCGTTGGCAGCCTCGGGTTATACAACATGCAGAGCAGCAATACCGGGTTGCAGCGCGTTTACAACGACAGGGTGGTTCCCCTCAAGCAGCTGAAGACCATCTCCGACAGCTATGCCGTCTCGATCATCGACAACCTCAACAAGGCCAATGCGGGACTGATCCCGGCAGAAGAGGCTTTGAAGCAGATACAACAGGCCCAGCAGACAATCAAAAACGAGTGGCATCACTACCAGTCCACCACTCTCACACCAGATGAACAGCGTTTGTCAGCCGAGGCGACAACCCTGTTCAACGCGGCCGATACCGATATTGGCAAGCTGGAGAAATACCTAGCCACCCAGCACGGCATGATTACTGGCATGCTGAACAATTTTGACGGTGCCCTCTATGGCTCCATCGACCCGATAGGCAACAAAATCACCGAGCTGGTCAACCTGCAGCTCAATGTGGCCAAGTCGGAATATACCGCAGCGCAATCCTGGTATGACGTGATGCTGCTAACCATGGCGGTGGTTATCGCGGTCGGCATCGCACTCGCAGCCTGGTTTGGCACCCTGCTGATCAAAAGCATCATCACCCCCATCGAACAGGCTCTACGCGTGGCCAATAGTCTGGCCGATGGCAATCTGGATGTATCGATCCAGATAGAGTCCAACGATGAAGCGGGTCAGCTCTTGATGGCGATGGATAACATGGTCAAGAAACTCGGGGCCTTGATCACGGATATCGAGACCTTGGTTACTGCCGCTGTCGAACAGGGCGACTTCAGCCACAAGATTGCGCTGGAGGATCGTCAGGGATATATCAAGCGGGTATCCGAGCTGCTGAATCGCCTCTCCCACGTGACAGATACCAGCCTGGAAGATGTGATGCGCATTGCCACCGCGCTCTCCAAGGGTGACCTGACCCAACGGATCGATGAGCCCTATCCAGGAATTTTTGGCCAGACCAAAGACGGCCTCAACCGGACCATCACTGCGCTGACCAATATCATCGAAGAGGTACGCAACGCCGCCGACAACCTGACCAATGCCTCCAATCAGGTGAGCAACACGGCGCAGGCATTGAGCCAGGCCACCAGCGAGCAAGCGGCCAGCGTTGAAGAGACCAGCGCCTCTATCGAGCAGATGAGCGCCAGCATCAATCAGAACACCGAGAACGCCAAGATCACCGACAGCATGGCCAGCAACTCGGTGCTGGAGGCAACCGAAGGGGGCCAATCCGTTCAACAGACGGTGACCGCCATGCAGCAAATCGCCAAGAAAGTCAGCATCATCGACGACATTGCCTACCAGACCAACCTGCTTGCCCTCAACGCCGCCATCGAGGCGGCTCGCGCCGGAGAGCATGGCAAAGGCTTCGCGGTGGTTGCTGCCGAGGTGAGAAAACTGGCAGAGCGCAGCCAGATCGCAGCGCAGGAGATTGGCGAGCTCTCCTCCGACAGCGTCAGCAAGGCAGAGCGGGCTGGCAACCTGCTGGAGAGGATCGTCCCCTCCATTCGCAAAACCTCTGATCTGGTACAAGAGATCAATGCCGCCTCAGGTGAACAGGCCAGCGCAGCCAACCAGATCAGTCTGGCCATGAACCAGCTTAATCAGGTGACACAGCAAAATGCGGCCAGCAGCGAGGAGCTGGCGGCCACGGCCGAAGAGATGAGCTCGCAAGCCAGCGAACTGCAGCAAACCATGGCCTTTTTTGCTTTGGAGAAAAGTGCGCAGCTCAACACCAGGCCCAATGAAACCGGCCACAAGGGCATGCCTCCCAGAGGCAGTTTCATCGCCCCCCCACAACGGGCCAGCCAGCCCAATCAACCATCATCCCATTCCATTGATGACGCGGATTTTGTCCGCTTTTAACCGGAGGCGACCATGCATGCATCCACCGACATCACGGTGCCATCAGCGGCCGCTGACGAGAGCAGTGGCGATGCCCAGTACCTGACATTTCTGATCAACAACGAGATGTTCGCCATCAATATTCTGGGGGTCAAAGAGATCATCGAATACGGCAATATCACTCCGGTTCCGATGATGCCGGGTTTTATTCGTGGCGTAATCAACCTCAGAGGAGCGGTAGTGTCGGTCGTAGACTTGAATGCCCGCTTTGGCAATGCACCTTCGGTCATCACTCGCCGCAGTTGCATCGTCATTATTGAGGGGATGGCCCCGCAGGGCGATGAACCTGTAGGTCAGGATATTGGCGTTGTGGTGGATTCTGTATCGGAAGTACTGGGTATCCCACAAGCAGATATCGAGCCCCCACCCAGTTTTGGTGCCCGCATCCGGGCCGATTTCATCAGCGGCATGGGCAAGGTCAACGGCAAATTCGTCATCCTCATCGATACCGGGAAAGTGTTGTCACTCGATGAGATGGCTCAACTCAGCGAACTGGCCCAGCCACAGGCAAGGTTGCCACAAGGCAACCTGCAACCCTCCTGAACAGGCCTCCATACTCCACGACATGCAGCATAAGGAAACGCTCATGACCCAATCACTCTTAGGAAAACTCTTCGGAGACAATGCCACCGAAGTGAGGCAGCGGACCGAGTTACTCGACGCAATCGGCCAGTTGCAACACGCAGTCCTGGCAGAGCAGGTTCCAGCACCACTCGATCTTTCCGGTATGGATAGCCCCTTGCGTGAAGTAGGACATGCCATCAACGAGGTGGTCACCTTGCTCAGTGACAAGCTGGAACAGAGCCGCAACGACATTAAAAAGAACCAGGTGCTGCTCCATGAGAACCAGCTGGTTCGCAAAGCACTCGACTGCGCCAGCACCAACGTGATGATTGCCGATACCAACCTCGACATTATCTATATGAACGAGGCTGTGACCGGCATGCTCAATCAGGCCGAGACCGACATCAAGAAAGAGCTATACAGCTTCAACGCCAATCAGCTGATGGGCGCCAACATCGACAGCTTTCATAAAAATCCCGGCCATCAGCGCGCCATGCTGGCCAAACTCAACAGCACCTACCGTACCCAGATTCAGCTGGGGGGGCGCACCTTCTCCCTGATCGCCAATCCGGTCTTCAACGATACCGGTGAACGGTTGGGATCCGTGGTCGAATGGGCCGACAGAACCAAGGAGGTGATGATAGAGAAAGAGATGTCCGACATTGTGCAGGCCGTGATCAATGGCGAGCTGCACCGCAGGATGGAACTTGCTGGCAAGAGCGGCTTCTTTCAGGCGATGGGAGAAGGGATCAACCAGATTGCCGAAGTGATCGACAGCACCCTCAACGACGTCATCCGGGTCGTGCAATGTCTGGCAAAAGGTGACCTGACCCAACAGATTGAGGCGGACTATCCCGGCGTGTTTGGCACCACCAAGGATGCGCTCAACAAGACCATCGCATCGCTCACCAACATCGTCACCGAAGTGCGCGGCGCCTCTGACAACCTCTCCAGTGCCGCCGAGCAGGTAAGCGCGACCGCCCAGTCGATCAGCCAATCCAGCAGTGAACAGGCCTCCAGCATGGAGGAGACCAGCGCCTCCATCGAGCAGATGAGCGCCAGCATCAACCAGAATACCGACAATGCCCAGGTCACCGATGGCATGGCCAGCAAGGCAGCCAAAGAGGCCGTAGAGGGAGGAGAAGCGGTCAAACTGACTGTGGATGCCATGAAACAGATCGCCAGACGGATTGGCATCATCGATGACATCGCCTACCAGACCAATCTGCTGGCTCTCAACGCAGCTATCGAAGCGGCGCGGGCAGGCGATCACGGCAAAGGCTTTGCCGTAGTGGCGGCGGAGGTGCGCAAACTGGCCGAACGCAGCCAGGTTGCAGCACAGGAGATTGGTGAGCTGGCCTCCAGCAGTGTCGAGATGGCGGAAAAAGCAGGTCGTTTGTTGGATCAGATGGTTCCTTCAATCAACAAGACCTCGGATCTGGTGCAGGAGATCAGTGCCGCTTCGGTTGAGCAATCCACCGGTGTCAGCCAGATAAACCAGGCCATGAACCAGCTGAGTCAGGTTACCCAGCAGAACGCTTCTTGCAGCGAAGAGCTGGCTGCCACAGCAGAAGAGATGAGCAGCCAGGCTGAACAGCTGCAACTGGCCATGGAGTTCTTTACCCTCGAGGTCCACGCCAAAGAAGGTAAAGCAGCCAGCTCGCATCTTCACCCCAATACCCGAGGTCGCTTCATGAACGAGAGCAATGCCAACAGTCGGGAACGAACCGCCACAGTCCAACGCCCCATCGGTGATGGCGATTTTGTCCGGTTCTAGTCACGGGAGAGGCGTTGCCTCTCCCATCTCCGACAACACAGGTAGAGGGACAGCTTTTTGTATCAAACCCAGCTGCATGATGATGAGTTCTCCCGTTTCCAACGCTGGCTTCATCAAACGGCGGGGATAGAGCTGTCTCCGGCCAAGAAGGCGCTGGTAGCCAGCCGACTGGCGAAACGCCTCTGCCACTATGAGCTGGATAGTTATGACGACTACTTCCAGCTCATCATGAACGATCGCAGCAGCGAACTGCAGCTGGCGCTCGACCTGCTGACCACCAACGAAACCTACTTTTTCAGGGAGCCCAAACACTTCGAGTTTCTGACGCGGGAGATAGTCTCAGCGCTCCCGCCCGAGCAACCACTGCGGGTCTGGAGCGCTGCCAGCTCATCCGGCGAGGAGCCCTACAGTCTGGCCATGACCCTCGCGGAAAAACGCAGCACCTTCAACTGGGAGATCCTGGCCTCCGATATCTCGTCCCGGGTGCTGGAACAGGCGATGAGCGGGCGCTACCCCATTGAGCGGGCGCAAAATATTCCACTGCCCTTTTTGATGAAATATTGCCTCAAGGGTGTGGGCCTGCAGGAGGGCATTTTCATCATCGATCGCAAGTTGCGGGACAAGGTGCAGTTCATGCAGATCAACCTCAATCAGGATCTGCCAGACATCGGCATGTTTGACGTCATCTTCATCAGAAACGTGATGATCTATTTCAACAAGGAGACCAAAGGGCAAGTTTTGCAGCGGCTGGTACCCAGACTCAAACCCGGTGGCTACCTGCTGGTGAGCCATGCTGAAAGCCTGAATGGCCTGCACCACGGCCTGCAGCTTGTCTCTCCTTCCATCTATCAGAAGAGATAAGTCATGACTCGGGAGGTGATCCTGCAACCGGGAGAACTCTTTTTTGGCAAGGAGGATGTGGTGGTCAGAACCGTACTGGGCTCCTGTATTGCCATCACCTTGTGGCATCCGGAGCAGAAACAGGGAGGAATGTGTCACTACATGCTGCCAAGTCGGCGCAATCCCTCTACCAAGCTGGATGGGCGCTATGCCGATGAGGCCCTTGCCTTGCTGCTGCAAGCGGCCAGTCACTATCCCGCCCCTATCCATGAATATGAGGCCAAGTTGTTCGGGGGTGGCAACATGTTTACCGAACCTCAATACGCACAGAGCGACAACAATGTCGCCACCAAAAATATTCAGGCAGCCTGGCAGCTGACCCGACACCTTGGCCTTGATATCAAGGCTCATCATCTTGGCCATAGCGGCCACCGAAGCTTGCTCTTTGAGCTCAGCAACGGCAGTGTCTGGCTCCGCCATCATCGTCTGCCACATCAACGGGAGTCGCGAGAATGAAGCAGATCCGGGTCATGCTGGTGGATGATTCCGCCGTGGTCAGACAGGTATTGCAAGCGGTGCTGGAGCAGGAGCCCGATATCCGGGTGATCGCCACAGCATCGGATCCCCTGTTTGCCCAGGAAAAACTGAAGAAAGAGTGGCCTGACGTCATCGTGCTCGATGTGGAGATGCCCCGTATGGATGGCATCACCTTTCTCACCAAGATCATGGCAGAGCATCCAACCCCGGTGGTGATCTGCTCCTCCCTCACCGAAAAGGGGGCCGAGACAACCTTGCAGGCAATGGCTGCCGGCGCGGTGGACATCATCACCAAGCCGACCATGGGGATAAAAAGCTTTCTGCAAGAATCTGCCCACGACCTGGCCATGGCGGTACGTGCCGCGGCCCAGGCCAACCTCAAGCGCGTGGGCAAGCCCTCCTCTGTACCAGTCAGCACCAAACTCAACGCGGATGCTATGCTGGCGCCCAACCAGCACGCCATGGCACAAACCACAGAGCGGCTCATCGCCATCGGCACCTCGACCGGCGGCACCCAGGCGCTGGAAGCCGTGCTGACTGCCTTGCCCCGGGTCAGCCCCGGTATCGTCATCGTGCAGCACATGCCAGAGAAATTTACCGCCATGTTTGCCGAGCGCCTGAACGGGGTCTGCCAGATAGAAGTGCGGGAGGCGAGGAACAATGACCGGGTGATCTCGGGGCTGGCGCTGATTGCCCCCGGAGGCAAGCATATGCTGCTCAAACGCAGCGGTGCCTACTATCACGTCGAGGTGGTCGACGGGCCGCTTATCAACCGCCATCGCCCCTCGGTGGATGTGCTGTTTCGCTCCGTTGCAAAATATGCCGGCAAGAATGCCACCGGCATCATCATGACCGGCATGGGGGATGACGGAGCCCGGGGATTGCGCGAGATGCTGGATGCGGGTGCCAACACCTATGCCCAGGATGAGGCATCCTGCGTGGTCTTTGGCATGCCCAAGGAGGCAATCAAGCTGGGGGCTGCTCGCCATGTGCTTCCCTTGCAAGAGATGCAGTACGCCATCCTCGGCAAGTAATCCCTTATTGCTCGTTTTGACCATAAAAAAGTCCGGCTCCCATTGGGGAGCCGGACTTTTTACATCAACCGGAACCGATCCGGTATCAGGCGAGCAGATTACTCTGCAGCAGGCGCTTCTTCTGCGGCCGGAGCGGCATCAGCAGCAGGTACAGTTGCTTCGGTCGGGGCGTTCGCCTCCTTGATGGAGAGACGTACGCGGCCCTGACGGTCCACTTCCAGTACCTTCACCTTGACCACGTCACCGATGGTCAGGTGGTCAGCCACGTTCTGCACGCGAGCGTCGGTGATCTGGGAGATGTGTACCAGACCATCTTTACCTGGCAGAATGTTGACGAATGCACCGAAATCGGCCAGACGAACTACTTTACCTTCATAGATGCGGTTCACTTCGATCTCGGCGGTGATAGCCTCGATGCGACGGATCGCTTCCATGGCGGCTTCGTTGGCCACGGCGGAGATACGTACAGTACCGTCATCGTCCAGCTCGATGTTGGTGCCGGTCTCTTCGGTCAGCGCACGGATCACGGAACCACCCTTACCGATCACGTCCTTGATCTTCTCAGGATTGATCTTGATGGTGTGGATACGCGGTGCGAAATCGGAAATCTGGGCACGGGGAGCCTGGATAGCTTCATCCATCACTTTCAGGATGTGCAGACGAGCACCACGAGCTTGCTTCAGCGCAATCTCCATGATCTCTTTGGTGATGCCTTCGATCTTGATGTCCATCTGCAGCGCGGTCACACCTTCGGTGGTACCGGCTACTTTGAAGTCCATGTCGCCCAGGTGATCTTCGTCACCCAGAATGTCGGACAGCACGACGAAACCTTCTTCTTCCTTCACCAGACCCATGGCGATACCGGCAACGGAGGCCTTGATCGGCACACCGGCATCCATCAGCGCCAGAGAGGAACCACAGACAGACGCCATGGAGGAGGAGCCGTTGGATTCGGTGATTTCAGAGACCACGCGCACCACGTACGGGAACTCGGCGGCGCTCGGCATCACGGCAGCAACGCCGCGCTTGGCCAGACGGCCGTGACCAATTTCACGACGCTTCGGGCTACCCATCATGCCGGTCTCACCGACACAGTATGGCGGGAAGTTGTAGTGCAGCATGAAGCGATCGGCACGGTTGCCGGTCAGCTCGTCGATGTTCTGGGCGTCACGCTCGGTACCCAGAGTGGCGACCACGATGGCCTGAGTTTCACCACGGGTGAACAGGGCAGAGCCGTGAGCACGGGGCAGAATACCGGTACCTACGCTCAGGGCGCGGATCATTTCCGGATCGCGACCATCGATACGCGGCTCACCACGTACTACGCGACCACGAACGATGCGGCTTTCCAGGCTGTGGAACTCTTCGCCGATCTTCTTGGCATCTTCTTCCACGCCGGAAGCGATAACTTGCTCAACCACACGACCCTTGATGGCCGCGATGGTTTCGTAACGAACAGCCTTCTCGGTGATGCGGTAGGCTTCACCCAGTTCGGCGCTCGCCAGCTCGGCGACCTTGGCTTTCAGCGCTTCGTTGACGGCAGGCGGAGTCCAGTCCCACGGCTTGGTGCCGACGGCAGCGGCAAACTCGTTGATCGCATTGATCACGGTCTGCATCTGCTCGTGACCGTATACCACGGCGCCCAGCATCACTTCTTCGGAAAGGATGGCCGCTTCGGACTCAACCATCAGCACGGCATTGGCAGTACCGGCAACTACCAGATCCAGATCGCTCTGCGGCAGTTCGGTGGTGGTCGGGTTCAGCACATACTGACCGTTCATGTAACCCACGCGAGCAGCACCGATCGGGCCGCCAAACGGGATACCGGAGATGGCCAGTGCAGCAGAGGCACCGATCATGGCAACGATGTCGGGGGATACGGCCGGATTCACGGACATTACGGTCGCAACGACCTGAACCTCATTGAGGAAGCCTTCCGGGAACAGCGGACGAATAGGACGGTCGATCAGACGGGAGATGAGGGTCTCGCCTTCGCTCGGACGGCCTTCACGACGGAAGAAACCACCCGGGATACGACCAGCAGCATAGGTACGCTCCTGGTAGTTGACGGTCAGCGGGAAGAAATCACGGCCGTGATCGGCCTCTTTCTTGCCGACTACGGTCACAAATACGCAGGTATCGTCCATGCTGACCATAACGGCCGCAGTGGCTTGACGGGCCATCACACCGGTTTCCAGAGTGACGGTGTGTTGACCGTACTGGAATGACTTTACAATAGGATTCACGTGAATTTCCTTTTTACAATTTGGCTCTTTAAATTCGCGCACAAGTATACTTGATTCGATGCAAAAGGTAAGCGGCGACGCGAATTCTGTGAGGCAGGCAACGGCTTGAAGAGCAATAAAAAAGGGGAACCTGACGGTTCCCCTTTTTCGCGAAATCTGATGGTCGATTAACGACGCAGACCCAGCTTGGCGATCAGAGCAGCATAACGCTCGGAATCTTTACGCTTCAGGTAGTCCAGCAGCTTACGACGCTGGGAAACCATGCGCAGCAGACCGCGACGACCGTGGTGGTCCTTGGAGTGCTCTTTGAAGTGACCTTGCAGATGGTTGATCTGGGCAGTCAGCAGGGCAACTTGCACTTCGGGGGAACCGGTGTCGTTGGCGCAACGAGCGTTGTCAGCAACGATTTGAGCTTTGATCTCAGCATTTAGAGACATGGTAATACTCCAGTAGAGTGTTTAAAGGTTCACAGCCAATCTCTAATTCAGCCGTGAAATGAGGGCGGTATCATAATCGTCCCCGCCCCTTTTCGCAACGATAAAGAGGCGAAATGGGAAAGACGCGCTGATACCGCCTGAGGATCACTCCTCGTCGTGATAACGCACCAGTCGCTTGGGGGCGACGCGGCCATCATCATCAATCTCGCCAACCCCGATGAACTCGCGCTCCGGGCCGACCGTCATGCGAACCTGACCGCTTTGCGGCGCACCCGCCACCTGCACGGCCTGGCCCTGATTCACATAGGCAGCCACAACCGCCAGCATGTTCACCTCGGGCAAGCTTGCTACGGCGGTGTCCATCGGCAGCAACAGCGGATCCAGCTGCTCGCGCGGCGGGATGCTCTCGGCCTTGGCCTGCTCGAAGATGCACTCGAGTTGCTCCAGCGTCAGCATCCGCTCGTACGGATAGCTGGCCACCTGGGTACGGCGCAACTGGGTCACGTGGGCGCCACAACCCAGCACTTCACCCAGATCATCCACCAGAGAGCGGATGTAGGTGCCCTTGCTGCAGTGCACTTCAAGGCGCACCTCATCACCTTCAAAGCTCAGCAGTTTGAGCTCGAATACGGTGATGGGACGGGCTTCACGCTCAATCTCGATGCCTTCGCGGGCATATTCGTAGAGCGGACGGCCGTTGTGCTTGAGCGCGGAGTACATGGAGGGCACCTGCATGATGGGGCCACGGAACTGGTCCAGCGCCTCGATCAGGGTACCGACAGCCACGTTCACCGGACGAGTAGAGACAACCTCACCGTCGGAGTCGCTGGTGTTGGTGCGCTCGCCCAGTTTGGCGGTCACCTCATAGCGCTTGTCCGCTTCCAGCAAATACTGGGAGAACTTGGTGGCCTCGCCGAGGCAGATCGGCAGCATGCCGGTCGCCAGCGGATCCAGTGCGCCGGTGTGACCGGCCTTGGCGGCGTTGTAGATGCGCTTGACCTTCTGCAACACATCGTTGGAGGTCAGGCCGGTCGGCTTGTCCAACAGCAGAATGCCGTGCACATCACGGCCCTTGAAACGACGTCTTCGGGTCATCTCAGGCTTTATCCTCAGTCGTGTCATCCGGTGCGGATTCAGCTTCTTCGTCACGGCCGGATTCGGCCATGCGGCGCTTGTCTTCACGCACAGTGTTGGTCACCAGGTTGGAGAGACGCATCCCCTCGACCAGAGTCTGGTCGTAGTAGAAACGCAGCTCGGGCACCACGCGCAGACGCATGGCACTGCCCAGCAGACTACGGATATATCCGGCTGCTTCGGTCAGCCCCTGCAAGCCTTCCTTGATGCGCTCGGCATCATTTTCCAGCTGCAAGAAGGTGACGTAAATCTTGGCATAGTTGAGGTCACGGGACACTTCCACATCGGAAACGGTCACCATGCCGATGCGCGGGTCTTTCACCTCGCGCTGCAGGATCAGCGCAATTTCACGCTGGATCTGCTGTCCGACCCGACGGGTCCGGCTGAATTCTCTGGCCATATTCTATCCTGCGATAAAAGGGGGCCGCGGCCCCCTATTTTGTCTAACTCTCGGCTTACAGAGTCCGTTGGATTTCAACAGTCTCGTAAACTTCGATCTGGTCGCCTTCGCGCACGTCGTTGTAGTTCTTGACCGCGATACCACACTCGTAGCCGTTGCGAACTTCGTTGACGTCATCCTTGAAGCGGCGCAGGGATTCCAGCTCGCCTTCATAGATAACCACGTTGTCACGCAGAACGCGGATACGGTTGGAACGCTTGACCACACCTTCGGTAACCATACAGCCGGCAACGGCGCCGAACTTCGGAGACTTGAAGACGCTACGCACTTCAGCCAGACCAATGATCTCCTGACGATACTCAGGGGCCAGCTTGCCGCTCATGGCCTGCTTCACTTCGTCGATCAGGTCATAGATGACGGAGTAGTAACGCAGATCCAGGCTCTCGGATTCGATGACCTTGCGCGCAGATGCGTCGGCACGGACGTTGAAACCAACCAGGATGGCGCTGGAAGCAGCAGCCAGGGTCGCGTCGGTTTCGGTGATACCACCTACGCCGGAACCCACGATCTTCACCTTCACTTCGTCGGTGGAGAGTTTGACCAGCGCATCGCAGATCGCTTCCACAGAACCTTGTACGTCGGCCTTGATCACCACGTTCACTTCGGACACTTCGCCCTCGGTCATGTTGGCGAACATGTTTTCCAGCTTGGCCTTCTGCTGGCGAGCCAGCTTGACTTCGCGGAACTTGCCCTGACGATAGAGCGCCACTTCACGGGCTTTCTTCTCGTCACGGACAACGGTGGCTTCGTCACCGGCAGAGGGAACGCCGGACAGACCCAGAATTTCCACCGGCAGGGACGGACCCGCTTCCTTGATCTCGCGACCCAGTTCGTCACGCATGGCGCGAACACGGCCGTACTCGAGACCACACAGAACGATGTCGCCCTGACGCAGAGTACCTTCTTGTACCAGTACGGTCGCAACCGGGCCACGACCTTTATCCAGGAAGGATTCGATCACGACGCCGTTGGCCATGCCATCAACCACCGCTTTCAGCTCCAGTACTTCAGCCTGGATCAGGATGGCTTCCAGCAGGTCGTCGATGCCTTCGCCAGACTTGGCGGACACATGCACGAACTGGCAGTCTCCACCCCAATCTTCGGACATGACGTTGTAACGGGCCAGTTCGGTCTTGACGCGATCCGGATCCGCTTCAGGCTTGTCGATCTTGTTGACCGCAACAACCAGCGGCACACCGGCCGCCTTGGCGTGCTGGATAGCTTCGATGGTTTGCGGCATCACGCCGTCGTCAGCTGCAACAACCAGAACAACGATATCGGTCGCCTTGGCACCACGAGCACGCATGGAGGTAAACGCCGCGTGACCCGGGGTATCCAGGAAGGTGATCATGCCACTGTCGGTCTGGACGTGGTAAGCACCGATATGCTGGGTAATACCACCGGCTTCGCCAGCAGCAACCTTGGCTTTACGAATGTAGTCCAGCAGCGAGGTCTTACCATGGTCAACGTGACCCATGATGGTAACGACCGGTGCGCGCGGCTTGGCTTCGGAGGTCTCGTCACGATCGGACAGTACCGCCTCTTCCAGCTCGTTCTCACGACGCAGCACAACCTTGTGACCCATCTCCTCGGCGACCAGCTGAGCGGTCTCCTGATCGATCACCTGGTTGATGGTGGCCATGGCACCCATCTTCATCATCACCTTGATGACTTCAACGCCCTTGACGGCCATCTTGTTGGCCAACTCGGCCACAGTGATGGTCTCACCGATGACGACGTCGCGGTTCACCACGGCAGCCGGCTTGTTGAAGCCGTGCTTCATGGCGTTCGGCATGGCGACCTTGCCGCGCTTGCCTTTACGGGCACGCGGGTTGCGAGAGTCACGATCATCTTCACGACGACCGGCTTTCTTCGGTGCCTTGGCAGCTGCGGCAGTGCGGCGGCTGGTCTCTTCTTTCCGATCCAACTCGTCTTCTGCGGCTTGCGCATGCTTGTTGGTGGTCAGATGGTAGTCGCTACTCTCTTTGGCGCGAGCGGCCTCTTCTTCAGCCCAGCGGGCTGCGTTCTGTTCCGCCATGAGACGAGCCTCTTCGGCTTTCTTCGCGGCGAGTTCTTCAGCTTTTTTCAAAGCTGTTTGTTCCTGTTGGCGCTTCAGTTCTTCTGCTTCGCGCTTGGCCATCTTTTCTGCCTCTTGCTGAGCTGTGCTACTGGCTGCTTTGGCGGGCTGTGAAGCCTGTCGAGCCTTTGATTGTGCCTCGATCCGCGCCTTTTCCTCAGCTTCACGACGAGCCTGCTCAGCCTCACGGCGAGCCTTCTCTTCAGCTTCGAGGCGAGCCTTTTCTTCGGCCTCGCGACGAGCTTTTTCTTCTGCTTCCAAACGCGCTGTTTCCTCGGCTTCCGCCTGACGCTGTTCATCTTCCAGCGCCGAGCGTCTTACATAGGTGCGAGACTTGCGCACTTCTACCTGCACTTCCTTGTTCTTGCCGCCAGTCCCCTGAACACTGATGGTGCTCTTGGTCTTGCGCTGCAAGGTCATGCGGGCAGGAGCGGCGACCTCGTCACCTCCATGCTGTTTCTTCAGGTGTGCCAGCAGAGCCTGTTTCTCAGACTCGCTGACCATGTCGTCGGCCTTGCTCTTGCTGATACCGGCATCGACAAACTGCTGGAGAAGACGATCAACCGGTGTGTCGATGTCAGTGGCAAGTTGTTTGACTGATACTTCTGCCATTCATTTTCCTCCGTTTGATCTTACTCGGACTGCTCTTCTCCGAACCAACAGATATTGCGAGCAGCCATAATGAGCTCACCTGCCTTCTCGGCAGTCAGCCCTTCAATATCAGCAAGGTCATCGATACCTTGCTCAGCCAAATCTTCCAGGGTGCCCACGCCACGGCCCGCCAGAGCGTAAGCCAGTTCGCGGCTCAGACCGTTCAGATTGAGCAGCTCTTCGGACGGCTCAACGCCATCGAAAGACTCTTCTTTGGCCAGTGCCTTGGTAGTCAGGGCATCTTTGGCGCGCTTGCGCAGCTCTTCGACCATGTCTTCATCCAGACCGTCGATAGCCAGCAGCTCGTTGACCGGTACAAAGGCGATCTCTTCCAGGGTAGAGAAGCCCTCTTCCATCAGCAGACCGGCGAAATCGTCATCGATATCCAGGGTGCTGGTGAACAGGTTCATGATGCGGTCGTTTTCGGCCTGGTGCTTGGCACGCATGTCCTCAACGGTCATCACGTTCAGCTCCCAACCGGTCAGCTGGGAGGCCAGACGCACGTTCTGACCATTGCGACCGATGGCCTGAGCCAAGTTGGCAGCTTCCACGGCGATATCCATGGTGTGGTTGTCTTCATCAACGATGATGGAGGCCACATCGGCAGGTGCCATGGCATTGATCACGTACTGGGCCGGGTTGTCATCGTACAGCACGATGTCGGCACGCTCACCGCTCAGCTCGGCGGAGACTGCTTGCACACGGGCACCACGCATACCGATACAGGCACCGATCGGGTCGATACGACGATCGTTGGTCTTCACCGCGATCTTGGCGCGGGAACCCGGATCACGGGCAGCGCCCATGATTTCGATCATCTCTTCACCGATCTCCGGTACTTCGATACGGAACAGCTCTTTCAGGAAGTCCGGGCTGGAACGGCTGACAAACAGCTGGGAACCACGGGCTTCCGGGCGTACTGCGTAGAGCAGGCCACGGACACGGTCGCCCGGGCGGAAGGTTTCACGCGGCAGCATGTCATCACGGAAGATCACGGCTTCAGCATTGCTGCCCAGATCCAGGATGACGTTGTCGCGGTTGCTCTTCTTGACCACACCACTGATGATGGTGCCTTCTTTATCTTTAAACTGCTCAACTACTTGTGAACGCTCGGCTTCGCGCACTTTCTGCACGATAACCTGCTTGGCGGTCTGGGTAGTGATACGGTCGAAGGTCACAGAGTCGATCTGGTCTTCAACATACTCACCGATCTGGATTTCCGGCTGATCAATTTGTGCCGCTTCCAGGGTGATTTCAGCATAGGGGTTCTCCATCGCGGCTTGATCCGCAATGACTACCCAGCGGCGATAAGTGTCGTAGTCACCGGTCTTGCGATCGATTTCGACCCGAACTTCAATCTCGCCTTCATATTTCTTCTTGGTCGCAGTCGCCAGCGCGGTTTCCAGAGCCTGGAAGATCTTCTCGCGGGGTACCGCTTTCTCGTTGGATACTGCGTCAACGACCAGCAAAATCTCTTTATTCATATCCGATAGCCTCGTTAACCAAAGTTCGGCACTATGTTCGCTTTTTGGATATTGGTGAAAGCCAACACGTCGTCCTTACCATCTACTGTCAGGGTGATCATGTCGCCTTGCACAGCTTTGATTACGCCTTTGAACTTGCGGCGGTTGTTTGTTGCCATCCGAAGCGTTACCGCCGCCTCTTGGCCAACGTATTTTTCGAAATGGGCAACCTTGAACAGGGGACGATCCAGGCCTGGGGAGGACACCTCGAGGTAGTACTCCTCGGTGATGGGATCTTCGACGTCCATGATGGCGCCAACCTGATGGCTGACCTCAGCACAGTTCTCGACAGTCACACCCTGCTCGCCGTCGATATAGACACGCAAGGTGGAGTGTTTACCCGCACGGATAAACTCAATACCCCAAAGTTCAAAACCCAAGGCAACGACCGGAGCCTCGAGCAGATCGGTCAAACGTTGTTCCAACGTAGCCAAAGTCACCCTCCGAAAAACAAAAAAAGGGCATAAAGCCCAGATAGATATCGATTCAGAGTAAATTGCACATAACAAAAAGCCCCGATGTCAAATCGGGGCTTGGCGCTTTACCCTGATTGTCGCCTCGCAGCGACCGCCTTCCTGAGCGTAGGAAATGCGTGAAATTTGGTTGCGGGGGCCGGATTTGAACCGACGACCTTCGGGTTATGAGCCCGACGAGCTACCATGCTGCTCCACCCCGCGTCCGAAATCGTGCGAGATTATAGCCACTTCACTCTCTCGATACAAGACTGACTGGCTATAATACACTCGGTTTCCCGAGCTCACTGCTTAATTGGTGCCGTGGGCGGGACTCGAACCCGCACACCCTAGAGCACTACCCCCTCAAGATAGCGTGTCTACCAATTCCACCACCACGGCAAAACTCTTACTCGGGAACGTCAGTATCTTTCTTCACTGGCGCTTTGGTCTGCTCAACCTGTTGGGTTTGTTGCAGATTTTCCCACTCACTACCCTGCTTGACCTTGTTGCTGGACATAGATCCGAGCACCAAGCTGATAACGAAAAAAAGAGTAGCCAAAATTGCTGTTGTTCGGGTCAGGAAACTGCCTGAACCACCGGAGCCGAATACTGTGTTCGATGCCCCTGCGCCGAAGGAGGCGCCCATATCAGCCCCTTTACCTTGCTGAATCATCACAAGACCAATCAGGGCCAGTGAAACCAGCAGATAAACGACTAAAAGAATCTCGTACATTTAACTTGCACCCTTTGCCGCTTCAACAATTCCTAAAAACGCATCGCTATCGAGGCTTGCTCCGCCAATCAGTCCGCCATCAATGTCGGGCTGTGCAAACAAATCTCTCGCGTTGCTTGGCGTTACGCTCCCACCATAGATGATTCTAACTTTCTCACCTATTACCGGAGTATCCTCCGCCAAGCGACCACGTATAAAGGAATGAACCTCTTGTGCCTGCTCGGGTGTGGCGCATTTACCTGTACCTACAGCCCAAATCGGCTCGTAGGCGATGATAGCATTATCGAAAGCCATCGCGCCATTTTTCTCTATGACGATATCCAGCTCTTCAGCGATCACCTCAAAGGCTCTTCTCGCCTGCCTCGCCGCACCTGATTCACCTAAACAGAGGATGGGAATCAAGCCTGCCGCTCTGGCTGCCGCAAACTTCTCTGCGACGATAAAACTGGTCTCACCAAAGAGACGCCTGCGCTCGGAGTGCCCTACCAATACGTAACGACACCCTGCCTCAACCAGCATCTGACACGAGACTTCTCCAGTGTAAGCGCCAGTAGCGTGCTGACTCACATTCTGAGCCCCCAACTTTATTACCTTCTGCTCATTGAGCAGTGAAGCACTAAAGTCGAGATGTACATGGGAAGGACAGAGAACCACATCTACTTTTCCGTCAACACCGTTTAGGCACTGACTCGTAAACTGCTCTAACTGCGACCTACTACCGTGCAACTTCCAGTTGGCTGCTACAAACGGCTTGCGATGTCCCATCGGCAACTCCCTTGCGAAAGCGGGGCTGATAATATCCAGAGGATGTTCAGCTGACAAGTGCTATTTTTAAATTTTTGAATCGTTTGAACAAGATACAACCAGGGCGGCTAAAAAGTCGCCCTGGTTGTTCATTAAAACGCCGATTCAACCTGCTTGGCGATGCGCTGAGCCATGTCACGCACCTGCTGTTCATGCTCCCCTTCGACCATGACCCGGATCAGCGGTTCGGTACCTGATTTACGCAACAGTACGCGACCACGGCCAGCCAGCTCCTGTTCCACCTTGGCAACCTCAGCCATGACAGCATCAGCGGCCAGCGGATCCTTGCCTTCGGCAAAACGAACATTCACCAGCACCTGCGGGAACTTGCTCATGCCGGAGCGCAGCTTGGCCAGCGGCATCTCGGCACTGCGCATGGCGGTAAGTACCTGCAAAGCGGCCACGATGCCATCACCCGTAGTGGTTTGATCCAGACAGATAATGTGGCCGGAGTTCTCGCCACCGATACGCCAGCCCTTCTCTTCCATCATCTCCAGCACATAGCGGTCACCCACCTTGGCACGGGCAAACGGAATGCCCAGGGTTTGCAGCGCCAGCTCCAGACCCATGTTGGCCATCAGGGTGCCGACGACACCGCCTTTGAGGCGACCATTGCGCAGGGCATCGCGCGCGATGATATAGAGCACTTCATCACCGTCGATGAGATAGCCGGTATGGTCAACCATGATCAGACGGTCGCCGTCACCATCAAAGGCAACCCCCAGATCGGCCTTGCACTCCAGTACCTTGGCAACCAGAGCGTCAGGCGCAGTCGAACCGACACCATCGTTGATATTGAGACCATCCGGGGCACAGCCCATGGTGATCACTTCAGCGCCCAGCTCGCGGAAAACCGAAGGCGCAATGTGGTAAGTGGCGCCGTGGCCACAGTCGACCACCATTTTCACCCCATCCAGATTCATGTGGGAGGGGAAGGTGCTCTTGCAAAATTCGATATAGCGACCGGCTGCATCATCAATGCGCACCGCTTTGCCAAGTTCGGCCGACTCGACACACTTGAGCTCGTGATCCAGCTCGGCTTCGATAGCCAGCTCGACATCATCGGGCAGCTTGGTGCCATCGGCGGAGAAGAACTTGATGCCGTTGTCGTAGAAGGGGTTGTGGGAAGCGCTGATGACGATGCCAGCTTCGGCACGGAAAGTGCGAGTCAGGTAGGCAACCGCCGGCGTGGGCATGGGCCCCATCAGAATGGCTTTAAGGCCTGCTGCGGAGAGCCCCGCTTCCAGCGCGGATTCCAGCATGTAACCGGAGATGCGGGTATCTTTGCCAATCAGCACCTTTTTGGTGCCCTTCTTGGAGAGCACCTTGCCGGCAGCCCAACCCAATTTCATTACAAAATCAGGGGTGATCGGGTATTCGCCAACCTTGCCGCGTACCCCATCGGTACCGAAATACTTTCTTGCCATTGTCTGTTCTCTTTATTATCTGGAAATAAAATCTTGTCCCGTCATTGCCAGCCAACCGACGCGCAATGCGTCCATGGTCTCCCGTACATCGTGTACCCTGATGATGCGGGCCCCATGCTGCATGCCGATAAGGGCGCATGCCAGACTGCCCGCCAGACGCTCATCCACCGGACGGCCCAGCAGGTTGCCTATCATAGACTTTCGCGACATCCCCACCAATAGCGGCAAGCCATAATCAAGCAGTTCCTTTTGAGCCGCCAACAGCTGATAGTTGTGTGCAAGGGTTTTGCCAAAGCCATATCCCGGATCCAGCAACAGCTCTTCACGACGGATCCCGACCGCCAGACAAGCCGCAATACGCTCATCAAAGAAGGCGCGAACCTCCCCGATCAGGTCCTCATAGTGCGGCTCGACCTGCATGGTTCTCGGCTGCCCCTGCATATGCATCAGACAGACCGGAACCCGAGCTTCGGCCGCGGCTTGCAGTGCTCCAGGTTCTTGCAGTGCCCGCACATCGTTGATCAGATGGGCACCCGCCTTGCAACCCTCCCGCATCACAGCCGCTTTGGAGGTATCGAGTGAGATCATCACATCCAGCTCACGGGCCATCTGCTCTACGACAGGAATGACCCTGTCCAGCTCCTCTTGCTCGCTCACATCGGGCGCACCAGGGCGGGTTGACTCGCCACCGATGTCGATGAGGGTCGCACCGTCAGAGACCATCTGGCGCGCATGGGCCATTGCCCGTTCAAACTGGTTGAAATTACCGCCATCGGAGAATGAGTCGGGCGTCACATTGAGGATCCCCATCACATGGGGACGATCGAGGGAGAGGCTGAGCCCCTTGCTGGTTAACTGCATTTTCATGTCCATCTGATAAAGAAAAACCCCGGGCAAGCCCGGGGTTTGGAGAGTCACGATTATTTGGCCGGCACGTCGTTGGCTTTGTCGATAGTGACATCCGCCACCGGTGCAGCCTCATCGGCAGGCTTGGCCTCGGCAGCCACAGTGGAACCGCCTTGCGGGGTATCACCGTGCTCGTCATGCCAGTTGCTCGGAGCACGTACCTCGCGACGCGCCATCAGATCATCGATCTGTTTGGCGTCAATGGTCTCGTACTTCATCAGCGCATCTTTCATGCTGTGCAACACGTCCATGTTATCCAGCAGGATCTGCTTGGAACGGGCGTAGTTGCGGTCGATGACCTGCTTGACCTCGGCATCGATCACGCGAGCGGTATCGTCGGACATATGCTTGGCCTTGGCCATGCTGCGACCGAGGAACACCTCGCCATCTTCTTCCGCGTAGAGCATTGGGCCGAGACGCTCGGACATACCCCACTGGGTCACCATCTTGCGGGCGATGTCGGTCGCTCGCTCGATGTCGTTGGAAGCGCCAGTAGAAACCTTCTCGGCACCATAGATCAGCTCTTCTGCCAGGCGACCGCCATACAGGCTGGAAATCATTGACTCCAGATGCTGCTTGGAGTGGCTCCAGCGATCCTGCTCCGGCAGATACATGGTCACACCCAGCGCACGACCGCGCGGAATGATAGAGACCTTGTAAACCGGGTCATGGTCAGGAACGAGACGACCAATGATGGCGTGACCAGCTTCATGATACGCAGTCATCTCTTTTTCGGACTCTTTCATCACCATGGAGCGGCGTTCCGCACCCATCATGATCTTGTCCTTGGCCTTCTCGAACTCGGCCATGGAGACCACTCGGCGGCTCTCGCGGGCAGAGAAGAGGGCTGCTTCGTTGACCAGGTTGGCCAAATCCGCACCGGAGAAACCGGGGGTACCACGGGCAATCAGCGCCGGATTGACATCATCCGCCAACGGAACTTTGCGCATGTGCACTTTCAGGATCTGCTCGCGACCACGGACATCCGGCAGACCGACCACAACCTGACGGTCGAAACGGCCCGGACGCAGCAGTGCCGGATCCAGTACGTCAGGACGGTTGGTGGCTGCGATGACGATGATGCCTTCATTGCCTTCAAAACCATCCATCTCGACCAGCATCTGGTTAAGAGTCTGCTCACGTTCATCGTGACCACCACCCAGACCGGCGCCACGCTGGCGACCGACCGCATCAATTTCATCAATGAAGATGATGCAGGGGGAGGATTTCTTGGCCTGTTCGAACATGTCACGCACCCGGGAGGCACCGACACCGACGAACATCTCCACGAAATCGGAACCGGAGATGGTGAAGAACGGCACTTTGGCCTCGCCCGCAATAGCCTTGGCCAGCAAGGTCTTACCGGTACCGGGAGGACCAACCAGCAGCACACCGGTCGGGATCTTGCCACCCAGTTTCTGGAATTTGCTCGGGTCGCGCAGATAGTCGACCAGCTCCTTCACCTCTTCCTTGGCCTCATCGCAACCTGCAACATCAGCAAAGGTAGTCTTGATCTGATCTTCGCTCATCAGGCGAGCCTTGCTCTTGCCGAACGACATGGCACCTTTGCCACCGCCGCCCTGCATCTGACGCATGAAGAAGACCCAGACACCGATCAGCAGCAGCATCGGGAACCAGGAGATGAAGATAGAGGTCAACAGAGACGGCTCTTCCGGCTTCTCGCCCATCACTTTGACATTGTGATTGAGCATGTCGTTGAGCAGCTGGGGATCCGGCGCAGGTATGATGGTGGTGAATCGTTCACCAGTACGCTTGACGCCATTAATGACCTTACCGTCCATCCGCACTTCACGGATCTGCTCTTGGGTCACCTCTTTAACGAAGCTGGAATAGTCCAGCTGGCGACTGGTGGTATCGCTGGGGCTGAAGCTATTGAACACCGACATCAAAACGACGGCGATGACCAGCCACAGGATTAAGTTTTTCGCCATGTCACTCAAATCAGTAACCTCGCAGACTGACAGTTAACGATGAAGGTTAGGGTACTACAGTTTAAAACCGGTAGCCACAATGTAGACTTCCCGTGATCTGGCGCGGGATGAGTCTGGTTTACGAATTTTGACAGCGGAGAAAAGTTTACGAATTTCATTGAGATAGGCATCAAAGCCCTCACCCTGAAACACCTTTACTACGAAACTGCCGTCACTACGCAATACCTGATTGCACATGTCCAGCGCCAGCTCGACCAGATACATGGCGCGAGCCTGATCCACCTGCTGGGTACCGCTCATGTTGGGCGCCATATCAGACATCACGACATCGACCTTTTCGGGACCCACTCGCTCCAGCAAAGCGCCGAGTACAGTTTCCTCCCGAAAGTCCCCTTGCAGGAAATCGACACCAGCAATGGGATCCATCGGCAAAATGTCACATGCGATGACACGACCCGAATCACCAACCTGTTCAACCGCAAACTGGGACCAACCACCGGGGGCAGCTCCCAAATCCACTACTGTCATGCCATGTTTCAGCAAGCGATCCTTGCCCTGGATCTCGTCAATCTTGAAAACAGCACGAGAACGCAGGCCCATTTTCTGGGCTTTTTTGACGTATTGATCGTCGAAATGTTCTTTTAACCAGCGAGTTGAACTGGGGGAACGTTTTTTCTGGGTCATGATAATCGACTTTAAAAAACCACAAGGGTTATTAGTATTAAGGGCTAAGTGGGGGTAGAATACGCCCCTTTCAACCCTGACTTATGAAGAAATTGCGATGATTCTCAACAATAAACAGAAACAGTACCTCAAGGGCCTTGCCCATAGCCTCAAGCCTGTCGTCCTGCTGGGTCAGCATGGTCTGACCGAAGGTGTACTGGCCGAGATCGATCTGGCGCTGAACCATCACGAGCTGATCAAGGTTAAGGTTGCCTCTGAAGATCGCGAAATGAAACAACTGGTTATGGATGCTATCGTCCGTGAAACCGGTTCAATCAAGGTGCAAAGCATGGGTCATGTGCTGACCATTTATCGTCAAGCCAACGAACCCAAAATCCAGCTGCCCCGCAAGTAAAAGGAAAGAGCATCGCTCTTTCCTTATTCCACTTCTTCCCGAGTCGCTTGCCAAAGTAGTCGCAAAGCCCTTAACCTGCGATGAATACTTCCGGACACGCATTATGGCTCACCCTCCTATTCTGACCGACGATGAGCTGGCCATGCTGCGGGACTTGGGGAGCAATCAGGACACCCATGTTCTGAGTGGTCACCTCGATGCCCCCATGCTTGGCTTGCTGCAAAAAGCCGAACACCTCGTACTCGAAGCCCGCTTCGCAGGCCATCAGCTGCGTTTTCCTCTGAGCTTTACCCAAGGGGAAGATGGCTTCGTCGAGCCCCGCTTATCTGCACCGGTCATCAGGGAACTGGGGTTTGCGCAACCGCGCGCCTGGCGTCTTACCCAAAAAGCCAAGCTATGCAGCGAGCTGGGCCTGTTTCAGGTACTCAGCCTCTCCCTCAACGGCCTCATCGTGGAAAATTTGCCAATCGACATGGTGGCCGATACCCCCATCAACGGCGAGCTCTGCATCGAGCAAGAGCCCCCTCTTCCACTACAGGGACGACTGGTTAGGCGCATTAAAGCCAATGCCGACCATGCCACCTGGGCACTGAGCTTTCAAATGAGCGAGAGCAACATCGAACGGCTGCGCCACTGGTTGTTTCAGCGTCATCAGGACGCCTTTACCGAGGCGTATCTGTCCTGATTTTTATCAATAATCATATAGATAAAGACAAACAGGGGAGCGCCAGCCCCCCTGTTTCATCGTCTGTAGCATTCGCTTAGATATAAGCGACTTCCAGTACTTCGTATTCCACATCACCGCCCGGCGTCTTGACGATAGCGACATCGTCCACTTCCTTGCCAATCAGGGCGCGGGCAATGGGGGAGTTGACAGAGATGAGGTTCTGTTTGATATCAGCCTCATCGTCACCCACGATGCGGTAAACCACCTCTTCCTCTGTCTCGCTCTTGAGCAGAGTCACAGTCGCGCCAAAAATAACGCGGCCGTTGTTGGTCATCTTGGTGACATCGATCACCTGCGCATTGGAGAGCTTGGCTTCAATCTCCTGAATGCGGCCTTCACAGAACCCCTGCTGCTCGCGAGCGGCATGGTATTCGGCGTTTTCCTTCAGATCACCGTGCTCACGGGCATCGGCAATCGCTTCGATAATCTGGGGACGAAGCTCGGTCTTGAGATAATCGAGCTCTTCGCGCAGCTTCTCAGCGCCGCGAACAGTCATCGGAGTATGATTCATAGTCGAAACCTGGGTTGCTTGAAAATAGAAACTGCGGCCATCTGCAAGGAGGCCGCAGCAATCGGTTCGGATGAGGCATCTTAATATGAAGCCAACACAAAATCCACGTCAGCCCCCTGATGCAGATCCCACTTGCGTCATCGACATTCCCTTCACTTACTTCCCTTCCGGTACGGAAATGGGGGCCGAAACAGTCGGTTTGCCCTGCATGATGGCGATCTCCACCCGCCGGTTCATCCGACGATTTTCCGGGGTCGTATTGGGCACCAATGGTTGGGAGTCCGCCATCCCCTGCACCACCAGTCGCCCCTGATCAAAACCGGGGACCTTCAGCATCTGGTGCGCCACCGCAACCGCCCGTTGCGACGACAGCTCCCAGTTGGACTGGAACAGCTCATCTTCGGTCGCCACGTTGTCGGTGTGACCGGAGATGGTGATTTCACCCGGCACATCCTTGAGCAGGGTCGCTACCTTGCGAATGACCGGCCAGAACTGTGGCTGCAGAAATGCCGAACCGGCCGGGAAAGATGCTTTTTCCCTGATCCGGATGATGATCTGCTGGCCCAGCGCCTCAATTTCGATAGCGCCATCCTGGATCTGATCTTTCATCTGTTCGGCGAGTGCTTTGGCCAGGGTATTGGACTGTTCTTGCGCCTTCTTCGCATCCTGCGCGGTATCGCCCCCCGTCTGTTTGCCATCACTCTTGTCCTGACCACCGGCCTGATCCGACTCGCCGGGCAGAAACTCCAGTTCGGTCTGGGTCAGATCGATGGTCTGCTGCATCACGGTATCAATCGGCGTGGGTTCCGGGCGACCGGGCCTGAACTCCTGGGCAATCACCGAGGTTCCCTTGGGAATATCTTTCACCTCAAGGATGTTCTGTACCCCGAATGCCTTGTCCATGGAACCGGCTATCTGCTTGAACTTCTGCACATCCATCTCGGCAAAGGAGAGCAATAGCACGAAGAAGCACATCAGCAGTGACATCAGGTCGGCAAAGGTTCCCATGTAACCAGGAAGACCTGGTGGTGGGCACTTGCAATCAGACATAGCGCCCCCTATTCGGTGCCAGTATTACGTTTGGACTGGTTCAGATAGTTTTGCAGCATGGACTGGATCACCCGCGGGTTCTGGCCATCCTGAATCCCCATAATGGCATCAAGGATCAAGGTACGACTGAGCTTCTCCTCCCCGCTGCGCAGCTCCAGCTTGTCGGCAATCGGGATCGCCAACATATTGGCCTCTATCGCACCGTATAGGGTGGTCAGCAAGGCCACCGCCATCGCCGGCCCGATCGACTTGGGGTCACTCATGTTGGCCAACATGGCCACCAGACCCACCAACGTACCTATCATCCCCATGGCTGGGCCCAGATCCCCAAGGGTACGGAAGACCTTGATGGCAATGACATGGCGCTCGGCTGTCAGGTCGATATCCTTTTCCATCACGGCACGCACCACTTCGGCATCGTGACCATCCACCAGCATGTCGATCCCTTTTTTCATAAATGCATTGGGGATCTCTGCGGCCTCCAGCGCAAGAAAGCCACCTTTGCGAGCCGCGTCAGCCAGTTCAACGGCTTTGGTAATCAGGTCTTCAAGCTTGTCGCCCTTGTACATAAAGGCTTTGCCCGCCACCTTGAATGCCATCAGGAACTGGCCAAGGTTGAACTTCATCATGGCGATGAAGATTGAGCCCAATACAGTGATGTAGACCGATGGCATATCAACATACATGCTCATGGGGCCACCCAGCAGCATGCCGTACACCACCACCCCGAAACCCAGCACTATCCCTATCAGACTGCCTAGATCCACGTCCCTACTCCTGTCACCGGTTCTTATGTCTATTTATAGTCTGTTGAATTTTCTGCTATTGCGACCCATGCGGCAAGCATGCATCCACTGAGAATGATGGCTCATTATCGGCCAGTTTAGCGAGAGTTTGAGAGGGCAATGCTTTTCTGCCTCCCCCCTGTGGACGGTCGATGTTAATATAAGCCGTTTTTTTCAATCCCCGAGGATGGACATGGCCAGTAAAAAAATCGACCGTCTGAGTTTTGATGCCACTCTGGAAGAGCTGGAAACCATCGTTCATCAGCTGGAACAAGGTTCCCTACCCCTGGAAGAGGCACTCAAGCAGTTCGAGCAGGGCGTTCATCTGGTACGGGCCGGTCAGCAGAAGCTGGAACTGGCCGAACAGAAGATCCAGATCCTGCTCAGTCAAGCCGATGGCAGTGACCAGCTCGCCCCCTTCCAGCCAGAACAAGGAGAGGAGTGAGTGGCGCTGGACCATTTTTCCCGTCTGCATCGTCAGCGTATTGACGACTGTCTGTCAGCACAACTTGAATCCTTGCCCGCCATGGCGCCACGCCTGCGCGATGCCATGAGTTATGGCCTGCTGCTGGGCGGCAAGCGGGTTCGCCCGTTTCTGGTCTACGCGGTCGGCGAGATGCTGGGCGTCAAGAGCGAACTGCTGGATGGCCCCGCGGCTGCCGTGGAGTGCATCCACGCCTACTCCCTGCTGCACGATGACCTGCCCGCCATGGATAACGACGACTTGCGTCGTGGTCAGCCAACCGTTCACAAGGCGTTTGACGAAGGAACCGCCATTCTGGCCGGTGATGCGCTGCAGACCCTGGCGTTCTCCATTCTGGCCGATCACCCCATGCCCGACTCCTTGATGGCCAACCGGGTGCGGATGCTGAGTACCCTCGCCCGCGCCTCCGGCTATCTGGGTATGTGTGGCGGTCAGGCGCTGGATCTGCAGGCCGAAGGGCGCCAGATCACGCTTGCCGAACTGGAGCAGATACACCGCCACAAGACCGGTGCGCTGATTGAATGCGCCGTGGCGCTCGGCGCCCTGTGCAAAGCCGATGTCGATGACGCCACGCTGGCCGCCCTGCAAACCTATGCCGCCGCGATTGGCCTCGCCTTTCAGGTGCAGGATGACATCCTCGACATCACAGGTGATACCGCCACCCTGGGCAAGCCGCAAGGTTCTGACCTGGCGCTGGAGAAAAGTACCTATCCGGCCCTGCTCGGACTCGAAAATGCCCGTGAGCTGGCTCGCGAACTGCATGGGAAAGCCTTAACAGCCCTGCAATCCTTGCCCTACAATACCGACATTCTGGAAGCGTTTGCCGATTACATCATCGAGCGAACCCACTAAACGCTGGATAACAGTAACAATATGAGCGTTGATATTAGCAATTTCCCCAACCTGGCCCTCGCGGACACTCCGGTCGAGCTGCGTTCCTTGCCCAAAGATCGGCTGCCGGTGCTGTGCAACGAGCTGCGCGAATATCTGCTGCGCTCTGTCAGCCGCTCCAGCGGACACTTTGCCTCCGGTCTCGGCACGGTCGAACTGACCGTCGCCCTGCACTACGTCTACAACACCCCGTTCGATCGGTTGATCTGGGACGTGGGCCATCAGGCCTATCCCCACAAGATCCTGACCGGGCGCCGTGATCAGATCCACACCATCCGTCAGAAGGATGGTCTGCACCCCTTCCCCTGGCGTGGCGAGAGCGAGTACGACGTGCTCTCCGTCGGCCACTCCAGCACCTCCATCGGTGCGGCGCTTGGCATGGCGGTCGCCGCCGAGAATGAAGGGCTGGGTCGCAAGGTAGTTGCAGTGATCGGTGACGGTGCCATTACCGCAGGGATGGCCTTCGAAGCGCTCAACCACGCAGGCGATGTGCACAAGGACATGCTGGTGATCCTCAACGACAACGAGATGTCCATCTCCGAGAATGTCGGGGCGCTCAACAACCATCTGGCCCGGGTCATGTCCGGCAAGCTCTACACCACCATCCGCGAAGGCGGCAAGAAGGTGCTGGCGGGTCTGCCGCCGGTCAAGGAGCTGGCCAAGCGGGCCGAAGAGCACCTCAAGGGAATGGTGGTGCCCGGCACCCTGTTCGAGGAGTTTGGCTTCAACTATATCGGCCCCATCGACGGTCACGATATCGAGGCACTGGTCGAGACCCTGCGCAACATGCGCAACCTCAAGGGCCCGCAACTGCTGCACGTCAAAACCAAGAAGGGCAAGGGTTACGAGCCGGCGGAGAAAGACCCCATCGGTTATCACGCCGTGCCCAAGTTCAATCCTGACGATTGTTCCCTGCCCAAGGCGAGCAGTGCCAAACCCACCTTCTCCGCCATCTTTGGCCAGTGGCTGTGCGACATGGCGGCCAAAGACGAGAAGCTGGTTGGCATCACCCCCGCCATGCGCGAAGGTTCCGGGCTGGTGAAATTCAGCCAGCAATATCCGGATCGCTACTTCGATGTGGCCATTGCCGAGCAGCATGCGGTCACGTTCGCCGCAGGTCTTGCCATCGCCGACAAGAAGCCGGTGGTGGCCATCTATTCGAGCTTCCTGCAGCGCGCCTACGATCAGGTGATCCACGACGTAGCGCTGCAAGATCTGCCGGTGCTGTTCGCCATCGACCGGGCCGGTCTGGTGGGCGCCGATGGCCCGACCCATCAGGGGGCGTTCGACATCAGCTTCCTGCGCACCGTGCCCAACATGGTAGTGATGACGCCATCTGACGAGAATGAGTGCCGCCAGATGCTCTATACCGGCTATCTCCATCAGGGCCCTGTCGCAGTGCGCTATCCGCGCGGCAGCAGCCTGAGCGACGCCCCCATCTCGTCAGAAATGCAGGCGCTGGAGCTCGGCAAGGGACGAATCCTGCGAGAGGGCAAGGGCACTGCCATTCTGGCGTTTGGCACCTTGCTGCACCACGCCAAAGCGGCCGCCGAAGTGCTGGATGCCACCTTGGTGGATATGCGCTTTGTCAAACCGATGGATGAGGCACTGGTGCTGTCGCTGGCAGCCAACCACGATCAGTTCGTCACTCTGGAAGACAACGCCATCATGGGTGGCGCCGGTTCGGCGGTGAACGAGTTGCTGATGCGCAGCAAACAGTGCAAGCCGGTGCTCAACCTCGGTCTGCCAGATCGCTTCGTCGAACAGGGTACCCAGCAGGAGATCTATGCCCTGCTCGGTCTGGACGATGCAGGCATCCAGCGCAGCATCGAAAGCTGGCTGAAAGCCTGACCTGCTGCTAGTTAAAGAACATACAAGAAGGGCGCCTGATGGCGCCCTTCTTGTATGTTCACTTCTGACCGGAGTTAACCCTTGTAAATCTTCGGGTTAAACACATCCCGCAGCCAGTCACCCAGCAGGTTGATGACCAGCACCAGCACCACCAGACAGATGCCCGGGAAGGCGGTTATCCACCAGGAGCCGGAGAAGATGTAGTTGAAGCCGACGCTGATAAGCGAACCGAGCGAGGGCTGATCAACCGGCATCCCCAGACCGAGGAAGGAGAGCGCCGCTTCGCTCATGATGGCGTTGGCCACCTGCACGGTGGATATCACCAGAATGGGCGACAAACAGTTGGGCAGAATGTGGCGGAACATGATGCGCGGTGCGCGGAACCCCATCACCTTGGCCGCTTCCACATACTCCTTCTTCTTCTCCGCCAGCACAGAGGCGCGCACGGTACGGGCATACTGCGGCCACTCTGCAATACCGATGATCACCACCAGCATCATGATGGCAAACTTCGAGTAAAACTCGGAGCCAAATGTTGCCTGAAAGATAGCGGAGATGATGATCGCCACCATCATGGTGGAGAACGACAGCTGCACATCGGCAAAGCGCATCAGCAGGTTGTCGATACGACCACCGAAGTAACCGGCAATCAGACCGATGACGATACCAAGCACCAGCTGCAGCGCCACCGCAAACAGGCCGATGGTGAGGGAGATACGGGCGCCATAGAGGATGGTGCTCCAGATATCCCGCCCTTGGTTGTCGGTACCAAGCCAGAAACGCTCCTCGCCGCCTTCGAGCCAGGAGGGGGGCAACTCGGCATCCATCAGATCAAAGCTGGTCTGGTCATAGACGTTGTGCGGGGCGAGCCAGGGCGCCAGCAGCGCCGCCAGCACGAACACCACAAACACCGCAAAGCTGAACATGGCTACCTTGTCCCGCAGGAAGTAGTAGACGATGTCAGAGTTCTTGAATCGTGCCCAACGGCTTGGGCTTGCAGTTACAGCATTAGTCATGCGCTTACCCCTTGGCAGTCAGGTTAACGGTCGGGTTGATCAACCCGTAGAGCAGGTCGACCAGGGTATTGGTCACCACGAAGATCAGTCCCACAAAGATGACGTAGGCGGTGATCAGCGGCGTATCGACCCGGTGGATCGCCTCAAGGAACAGGAAGCCGGTGCCCGGCCACTGGAACACGCTCTCGGTCAGAATGGTGTAGGCCACCATGGTGCCGATCTGCACCCCGCCGACGGTAATGACAGGCAGCATGGTGTTCTTCAGAGCGTGCTGATAGTAGACCTTGTTGTTGTCCAGCCCCTTGGCTCGGGCGAACTTGACATACTCGGAGGAGAGCTGCTCCAGCATCTCGGAGCGTACCAACCGGATAAACAGCGGCAGCATGATGGAGGAGAGCGACACCGCGGGCAGGATCAGGTGCAGGATGCCATCCCAGGTGAAGAAGCCCGACTCCCAGCCCAGCAGGTTGCGGGTCTCGCCGCGGCCATAGGCCGGCAGCCAGCCCAGCTGGATGGAGAAGAGGTACATCAGCATGATGGCAGTCAAAAATACCGGGATCGAAATACCGATACTGCTCCCCGCCATGATGATCTTGGTGGCAATGCTGCGCGGGCGGATCGCCGAATAAACACCGAGTGGAATGGAGACCACCACGATGATGAGCGCGGCAGCAAACACCAGCTCAAGGGTAGCCACCAGCTTATCGAGGATCACCTCGAGAGCGGGTCGCTTGAAGAAATAGGAGGTGCCCAAATCCCCATGCACCGCATTTTTCAAAAAGCGGCTGTATTTGATGAGGAAGGGATCGTTAAGGCCCATCTTCTCGCGCAACTCGTGACGCTGGGCTTCGGAGACGGATTGTCCCACCAGCTCGCGCAACGGGTCACCCAGGTTATCCTGGATGGAGAAGGCGACCAGGCTGATGACGAACATCACTATCACGGCCTGATAGAACCGTTTCAGCAGGAATGTAAACATGCTTGTCCTTCTACGTGGCCTGTGTCGTGGCACAGGCTTCTGTTAGTGGGCGGAGTGGCCAGCTGACCACCCCGCCCCGTCCTTCCTTAGCGCTTCTCTTACTTGCTGACCACCAGGTCACCCAGGTAAGGGAAGTTCATCACGTTGACCACCGGCTTGATGTCGACGTTCTTCTTGGCGCCATAGGCCAGATCTTCCCAGTGCAACGGCACGTAGGCAGCATCTTCGATCAGCATGGCTTCGACCTTCTTGAGCATCTCGGCACGCTTGGCCGGATCGGTCTCGGCGTTGGCATCCATCACCAGCTTGTCAGCTTCGGCGTTGGCGTAACCAGCGCAGTTGTACTGACCCATACCGGTCTTGGCATCCTTGGTGAAGGTCAGGAACTCGAAGAAGTTCGCGGTATCTTCAGTGTCGGAGTGCCAGCCGATCAGCTGCATGTCCGCGGCGCACTTGTCAAACTCGGGCCAGTACTGGGCCACCGGCATGGTCTTCAGATCCACCTTGATGTTGATCTTGGCCAGCATGGCGGAGACAGCCTGGGCAATCTTGACGTCGTTGACGTAGCGGGCAGCCGGGGAGATGAAGGTCATCTTGAAGCCTTTCTCGTAACCGGCCTCTTTCATCAGCTCCTTGGCCTTGGCCAGATCATACTGGGGCACCAGCGCCTCGTTGTGACCGGCATAGCCTTTCGGACTCAGCTGGCCAGCAGGGGTACCGAAGCCCTTGTTGATCTTCTCGACAATGCCCACCTGGTTGATGGCGTAGTTGATCGCCTGACGCACGCGCTTGTCTTTCAGTGCCGGGTTGGTGTTCTGGTTCAGCTCGATGATGATGGCGCGGGTACCGGACAGGGTGACCAGCTGGGAGTCCTTGCCATTCTTCACGCGCTCCAGATCGTTCGGCGCAACCGGATAGATCATGTCCACGTCGCCACCCAGCAGGGCTGCAACACGGGTCGCATCTTCCTTGATCGGCACCACGGTCAGGTTCTCAACGTTACCCTTGGAGGCTTTGTCCCAGTAGTTGGCGTTGCGGGCATAATCCAGCTTCACACCCTGCTCGCGGAACTTGACGGTGAACGGGCCAGTACCGGAGACGTGGGTAGAGGCATAGGAGTCGCCGTTTTTGACGATCTCGGCCTTGTCTTTGCCCGCATCGGTTTTGCCGGTGTAGAACTTGGAGTCCATCGGGAAGATGTAGGTGACGGTCTGCAGCACCAGCGGGAACGGCTTGGCGGTGACGAGATCCACGGTGTAGTCATCGACCTTCTTCACTTCGCTGATGGGATCGAAGATCGCCTTGAAGTCGACGGAGGATTTCAGGCGGTTGACGGTCCACACCACGTCGTCGGCGGTGAAGTCGTTACCGGAGTGGAACTTGACCCCTTTGCGCAGGTGGAAGCGGACGGTCTTATCATCGACACGCTCGAACTTCTCGGCCAGACGGGGCTCGAACTGCAGGTCCTGGGTGTAACGCATCAGGGGATCGAATACCAGGTGCGACATCTCCAGGGTCTGACCGGAGAGCTGCTCCTGCGGATCCAGCGAAGTGGCGTCAGAAGCGACACCCACCTTGATATCAGCGGCTGAGACACTGAAGGCGAAACCGGCGGCAAACAGCGCCAGGGCAATCTTGGACAATCCTTTCTTCATCTTGTTCTCCATGCTTTTGGCTTTCTTATGACACTTTTTTTGACAAGCAGACCGGCGCACCGGCGCTCTCCTAGCTTGCGATTTCCAGCCCCTCGCGGGACATTCCCTTGAACTCCGGCATGAGGGAGATCAGCTTGCGGCTGTACTCATGCTCGGCATTGGTAAAGAGTTTCTCGGTCTCGGCCACCTCCACCAGATGACCGTGCTGCATCACCCCGATGCGGTCGCACATCTGGCGGATCACCGGCAGATCGTGGCTGATAAACAGCATGGTGAGCTTGAGCTCCTGCTGCAGATCCTTGAGCAGGTTGAGGATCTGGGCCTGCACCGACACATCCAGCGCCGAGGTCGGCTCGTCGCAGATGAGGAAGCGCGGGCGAGTGGCGAGGGCGCGGGCAATGGAGATACGCTGGCGCTGACCGCCTGAGAACTCGTGGGGATACTTGACCCCGGCACCACGACCGAGACCCACGTGATCCAGCAGATCGCCGACGATCCCCTCGATCTGGCTCTCGCTGCTCGCCAGCTGATGGAAGCGGATCGGCTCGGCAATGATGTCGCGCACCTTCATCCGCGGGTTCATCGAGGAATAGGGGTTCTGAAACACCATCTGCATCTGGCGACGCAGCGGGCGACGCTCGCGCTCGCTCTTGAGGGCGGTCAGATCGATCCCCTCAAAGAAGATTTTGCCGGTATCAGGCGGATAGAGACCTGTGATGGCGCGGGCAATGGTCGATTTACCGGAGCCCGACTCCCCCACCAGACCGAAGGTTTCACCCTCGAAGATCTCGAAGCTGATGTTGTTGCAGGCGCGTACATACTGGCGGCGGCTCGGGAAGATGGAGTCCTTGGTGACGAACTTCAGATCGACGTTCTCCACCCGCAGCAGCGCCCCTTCATAGGCACGCTCGTCCTGACTCTGGCCGAGCCAGTGGGTCTTGAGGTCGATATTGGTATCCGGCGCACTGGCATCCTCGATATAGGAGACCAGCGGGAAGCGCACCAGCTTCACATCGGAGCGGGGGACCGCCGAGATGAGGCTGCGGGTATAGGGGTGATTGGGGCTGCCCAGCACCTGTTCGGTCAGGCCGAACTCCACCAGATCGCCGCGATACATCACCGCCACCTTGTCGGTGACGTTGGAGACCACGCCCATATCGTGGGTCACCAGCATGCAGCCCACCTGGCGCTCTTTGCAGAGGGCGCGGATAAGCTGGAGGATCTGATCCTGAATGGAGACGTCGAGCGCCGTGGTCGGCTCATCGGCGATGATCAGCTCCGGATCGCAGGAGAGCGCAATGGCGATAACCACCCGCTGACGCATGCCACCGGAAAACTGGTGTGGATACTGCTTGATGCGCAGCTCCGGACTCGGGATCCCCACTGCCCCCATCAGCTCCAATGCCTTGGCAAAAGCAGCTTCGCGAGAGAGGTCGGTATTGGCCAGAATGGTCTCCACCAGCTGATGCTCAACGGTGAACAGCGGATTGAGGGAGGTCATGGGGTCCTGGAAGATGAACCCGATACGGGAGCCACGGATGGCCCGCATCTCGTTCTGGCTCTTGCCGGAGATGAGCTCGCCATTGAGATAGATATCGCCACGGGCGATGCGACCCGGCGGGCTCAGGAGATCGATAACGGCGTTGCCGATGGTGGACTTGCCAGCGCCGGATTCACCGACCACCCCGACAATCTCACCCTTTTCGATAGAGAAAGAGAGATCCTTAACCGCGGCCAGCACCCCGTAGCGGGAGGGGTACTCGATCCGCAAGTTCTTTACTTCGAGCAAGGACATGTTTACCTCTGCGGGGGACATCCGTCCCAAATAATTCGTCCGTAAATCAGCCGCAGATGCCGGTTGTTACCTTGGGCAATATTTGCTCAATCCATGAGGCAGCGAAACCAGCGATCCGGGCGGGTTTTTTGCATTTTTTTGGAATAACCCGCGAGTAACTTAGACGGTTTGACCACGGGTGTAAATGATTGAGTTATACAATTCCGCAATGTTTTGTGCAGATAACCACCAATTCGGCAGAGATAAATGATGATTTTCATCACACAAATGGCCGGTGCGTCCGTACATCTATTGGTATCATTACTTTAATTTCAACAACAACGCAACAAGCAGCATTTATCACTATTTCCAAAACAATCACCAGCCCCGAATGAGTAGTGAATATTTATGTGAAATGGATGATAAACGGCAGCATATGCCGATGAATGAAAATTAAGCAGATATAAATCGGGGGATGCCAGAACGGTCATCCCCCGGAAGGTGGCTCTCAACCGAGCCAGAATGCCAGTAATTGCATACAAAACAGGGCGAACAGGCCGGCGATCAGATCGTCCAGCATGATACCCAGGCCACCGTGGATCCGGCGATCAAACCAGGAGATGGGCCAAGGCTTGAGCACATCAAACAACCGGAACAGCGCGAAGCCCGCCACCACCCACTCCCAGCCGGCTGGCGCTGCGATCATGGTGACGCCAAAGCCGATCACCTCGTCCCAGACGATGGCGCCGTGATCCGGCATGCCGATGGCATCGGTGGCGCTCTGGCAGATACGGATCCCCACAACAAAACCCACCGCCAGCATGGCGATAAACCAATAGGTCGGCAGCCCGCTCACCAGCAGGTAGAGCGGAATGGCCGCCAGGGTGCCCATGGTGCCTGGCGCCTTGGGGCTGAGACCGGAACCAAACCCCACCGCCAAAAAATGAAGCGGATTTTTCAGATCCAGTTGTGTCAGCTCGGGCTTTATCCTGAACAAACTCATGCGAAGTGATCCCACCCTTTCAGTTGCAGCTCGACCGCCTGGTCGCCACGTAGGTAGTCGATGCCCGGCTCGCCCGCCACGATGCGGCCGATGCGGCTGAACTTGACCCCGCTGTGGGCCAGCGCCGTATCGAGCGCGCCGCGGTGCTCCTCCGGTACGGTAAAGCAGAGCTCGTAGTCATCGCCACCGGCCAGCGCCAGTTGCCACGCCTCCTGCTCGCTCACCGCATCCTGCAGCACCGGCGAGAGCGGTAGCAGATCGAGATCGATCTGAGCACGTACACCGGAGGCCTTGAGGATATGGCCGAGATCCGATGCCAGCCCGTCGGAGAGATCCAGCGCACTGCCCGCCAGCCCGCGCAGTGCCTGACCGGCCAGAATGCGGGGATGGGGATGGTCGAGCCGTGGCAGCACCGCAGCCAGCTGGTTCTCATTGAGGGTGCGTTTGCCCAGCAGATGGGAGAGTGCCAACGCGGCATCCCCCAGGGTACCGGTCACATAGATGCCATCACCGGCTTTGGCACCGCTGCGCATCAGGGCGCGACCGGCAGGCACCGATCCCTTCACCGAGATGGTGATGGAGAGCGGCCCGCGGGTCATGTCTCCGCCCACCAGCGCCACATTGTAGTACTCGGCCAGCTCCAGAAACCCTTCGGCAAAACCGGCGACCCAACCTTCGTTAATGGCAGGCAGGGTCAGCGCCAGCGACACCCAGCGCGGCTCAGCCCCCATGGCGGCGAGATCGGAGAGATTGACCGCCAGAGCCTTGTAGCCGAGATCCACCGGATCCATGTCGGGAAAGAAGTGTACGCCGCTCACCAGAGTGTCGGTGCTCACCGCCAGCTGGGTATCGGGGGGCAGGGTCAGCAGGGCACAGTCATCTCCAGGGCCCATCACCACGTCCTTGCGGGCGTGGGGGACCTTGAAGTACTTATCAATCAGCTCAAATTCACCCATACAGTAAAAAGCCAGCAATAAGCTGGCTCCTCTCTTAGATGCTGACGGACAGCAGGATCAACGCTTGTTCAGCGACTTGATCACCTTGTCCAGTACACCGTTGACAAACTTGTGGCTGTCATCGGCAGCAAAAGCTTTGGCCAGCTCGATCGCTTCGTTGATGACCACGCGCGGCGGTACATCATCACGACGGGTCAGCTCGTAGGTCGCCAGACGCAGGATCGCCTTGTCCACCATGTCCACTTCTTCCAGCGGACGGGAGAGGAAAGGTGCAAACACCTTGTCCAGCTCGCTGCAGTGGAGGGCTACCCCGAACAGCAGATCGCGGAAATAGTTCAGGTCTACACCCTTGGTGTCCTGATCGATCTTGAACTGCTCTTCGATGTCACCCACGTTAGCCTTGGTCATCTGCCACTGGTAGATGGCCTGGGTGGCGCAATGGCGGGCTTTACGGCGCTCAGACGGTTTCAATGTACTTCTCCTCGTTACACGTCCAGTTCTTTCAGGACGTTGATCATTTCGAGCGCTGCCAGTGCAGCCTCTGCACCCTTGTTACCCGCCTTGGTACCTGCACGCTCGATGGCTTGTTCAATGTTTTCAGTGGTCAGCACACCGAAGGCAACGGGAATTTCATATTCCATCATTACCTGGGCCATGCCCTTGCTGTTCTCGTTTGCCACCAGGTCGAAGTGGTAGGTGCCGCCACGGATGACAGTACCGACCGCCACGATGGCGTCGTATTGACCACTCTTGGCCAGCTTCTTGATGACCAATGGCATTTCAACCGCGCCCGGCACTTTTACCAGTGTCAGGTTGCTGTCCTGCACTTGACCTTGACGCTTCAGTACGTCCACCGCGCCGTTCACCAGACTGTCGTTGATGAAGCTGTTGAAACGGGCAACAACAATAGCAATGCGCGCCTCAGGAGCGGCGATATTTCCTTCGATAACCTTCATTGGAAATCCTGTATCTGTGCAATCAAAAGGGCCGGAGTCAAAAGTGCGCACATTCTAGCACAACAGACCCACGACAAAAACCATGGCCGCAATAGACGGCCATGATCGCGATGTAACCAGTCCGGCGCACTTGCTCGCCGGTAAATTCCACGACTTCCAGACCGAAACCGCCCGGAAGGGGATGGTACTTCTCTGGTGGAACTTTACTCGCCTACGTACTCAACCACTTCCAGACCGACACCACCCGGAAGGGGATGGTACTTCTCTGGTGGAGCTTTACTCGCCGACGTACTCAACCACTTCCAGACCGAAACCACCGAGGGCATGGTACTTCTTCGGCGAGCTCAGCAGACGCATCTTGCTTACACCAAGGGCCTTGAGGATCTGGGAACCCACACCAACCCGGCGCGAGGTGCCCTGCCACTTGGCTCCTTCCGGTGCTAGCCCCTTGTCGGCGGCTTCAAAACCCTTGACCCTAGCCAGCAGCTCGGCGCCATGGGATTCCGCCCCCAAAATCACCAGCACGCCGCCCTCGTCAGCGATGCGGGCCATGGATTTGGGCAGCGGCCAGCTGCGGGCGGCGTGGCGGTCGGTCAACAGCAGATCGCTCAGCACATCGTGCAGATGGACGCGCACCAGGGTCGGCTGATCGGCCTGCACCTCACCCTTTTTCAGGGCAAAGTGAACCTGATTGTCGATGGTGTCGCGGAAGGTGATGAGGTCGAACTCGCCAAACTCGGTCGGCAACTTGCACTCGGCCACCTTCTCGACCGTGGTCTCGTGCTGGTTGCGGTACTCGATCAGGTCGGCGATGGTACCAAGCTTGATGCCGTGCTCCTCGGCAAACACCTCCAGATCCGGACGGCGCGCCATGGTGCCATCCTCGTTGAGGATCTCGACGATGACGGCGGCAGGCTCGAAACCGGCCAGACGGGCCAGATCGCAACCGGCTTCGGTGTGGCCGGCACGGGTCAGCACGCCGCCATCCTGCGCCATCAGCGGGAAGATGTGGCCCGGCTGCACCAGATCGGCCGCCTTGGCATTGGGCGCCACAGCGGCCTGCACGGTCACCGCGCGATCCGCGGCTGAGATACCTGTGGTCACCCCTTCTGCCGCTTCGATGGAGACGGTAAAGGCGGTGGAGAACTGGGCATTGTTGCGATCCACCATCAGTGGCAGCGCCAATTGCTTGCAGCGATCCCGGGTCAGGGTCAGGCAGATGAGGCCACGGCCGTAGCGGGCCATGAAGTTGATATCCTCCGGACGGACGCAGGAGGCGGCCATGATGAGGTCCCCTTCGTTCTCCCTGTCTTCGTCATCCATCAGGATCACCATCTTGCCAGCCTTGATATCGGCAATGATTTCCTGGGTTGTGCTCAGCGCCATGGGCTACTCCATCAGTGTGCTTGGGGGTTGAGCCAGCAGGCTCAACGCAAATGCGAGTGTATGTTGCTCTAGATTGGGGCTAGCGGCTCCATTTCAATCAGAGCGGGATCACAGAAAATCGTTTTGGTGGCAAGACTCAGCGCACACCGTCAGAGAAAACCGGCCTTGGCCAGCTTGTCCAGAGTCAGGGTGGAGGCGCTGCTCTCCTGACTCTTGCCCATCATCAGCCGCTCCAGATAACGGGCGATCTGATCGACCTCGAGGTTGACCTTGTGACCCGGCTTCCAGCTGGCGATGGTGGTCTCCTGCGCGGTGTGGGGCACGATAGTCAGGCGGAAAAGGTCCCCCTGCACCGCGTTGACGGTGAGGCTGATGCCATCCACCGCAATGGAGCCTTTCTCGGCGATGTAGCGGGAGAGTTCCCCCGGCGCCTTGATCCAGTACTCGATGGCGCGGCCGCTGCTGGAGACGCTTTTCACCTCCCCTACCCCATCCACATGGCCGGAGACCAGATGGCCGCCGAGGCGGGAGGTGGGCATCAGCGCCTTCTCGAGGTTGACCCGATCGCCCACTCTGGCGGCGGCAAAACCGGTACGGGAGAGGGTTTCCAGCGACACGTCGGCGGTATAACTCTTGTCGCCCAGCGCCACCACGGTGAGGCAGACGCCGTTGGTGGCGATGGAGTCGCCCAGTTTGACGTCGCTAAAATCCAGACCTGGTGCGTGGACGGTGAGGGCCACGTCATCGCCCTGACGGCGCAGCTCGGCCAGGGTTCCCACCGCTTCGATAATTCCGGTAAACATGCAGATCACCTTGCTGATGACGGGGACTGATTATGCCCCCTTGAACATTGATAAATCAGGCTATTTTGGCGGTAATGCGAATATCCGGCCCCACCATGCGCACATCCTTGATGGCAAGCTTGGGCGCCTGGAACAGCCGGGTCAGACCCGGCAGATGGAACAGGCCGCGCCCTTCGTCACCCATCAGTTTGGGAGCCTGATAGAGCACCAGCTCATCCACCAGCCCTTTTTCCAGCAGAGCGCCGCAGAGCCGCGGGCCCGCCTCGACCAGCACCGAGTTGACGTTCTGTTTGGCCAGCAACATGAACAGGCTGACCAGATCCAGCTTGCCATCCAGCAGCGGCAGCTCCAGCTGCTGCACCCACTCGGGCCACTCGCCGGACGCCTTGTGACGGGCCAGCAGCACCGGACTCTCGCTCTGGAACAGCGGCAGATCCGGGGTAAGGCGGTTTTGCGAATCGACAATGACCCGCAGCGGCTGGCGCAGGGTCTCTTTGGGATAGCTCGCCTTGACCGAGGGGGGAAGCTCGTCCCAGCGCACGGTCAGGGAGGCACCATCGGCCAGCACGGTTTCAGCGCTGGAGAGTACCGCATCGTGGCGGGCCCGCAGTCGTTGCACATCGCGGCGCGCATCGGGGGAGGTGATCCACTGGCTCTCGCCGCTCGCCATGGCGGTGCGGCCATCGAGGCTGGCTCCCAACTTGACGGTCACCCGCGGGAAGGCGGTACGCATCCGCTTGAAAAAGCCCGGGTTGAGCGCTTCGGCTTCGCTCGCCAGCAGGCCGAAATCGGTCTTGATGCCCGCTTCGGAGAGCATACGCAGGCCACGTCCGCCCACCTGGGGATTGGGATCGACCATGGCTGCTACCACCCGGGCCACGCCGGCGTTGATCAGCGCCTCGGCACAGGGGGGAGTACGACCGTGGTGGGAGCAGGGTTCAAGGGTCACATAGGCGGTAGCGCCACGGGCGTTGTCACCGGCAGCGCGCAGGGCGTAAACCTCGGCATGGGGCTCGCCCGCCTTCTGATGCCACCCTTCGCCAACCACCACGCCATCTTTGACCAGCACGGCGCCGACGCAGGGGTTGGGGGCCGTGGTGTAGCGGCCGCGGCGGGCCAGTTCGAGGGCCCGACTCATCCATTGGTAATCATCTTGACTAAACATTCGGGCTCCTTTGACAACACATCTCGGCTTTACGCTGTATCGTAGGTTCGATTAGCGCAGCGTAATCGGACGCGGCAACATGGGTGAGAATGGCGGTTTACTTCTCCAGCTTGGCAATCTCTTCGCCGAACTCGCGAATATCTTCGAAGCTGCGATAGACGGAGGCAAAGCGGATATAGGCCACCTTGTCCAGACTCTTGAGCTCATCCATCACCAGATTGCCCACCAGCTCGGAGGCGACTTCGCGCTCGCCGGTGGCACGCAGGCGGGATTTGATATGGTTGACCGCTTTTTCGATGGCCTCCATGCTCACCGGCCGCTTCTCCAGCGCCCGCAGAATACCGGCGCGCAGCTTGTCTTCATTGAACGGCTCGCGGGAGCCGTTGGACTTGATGACGCGGGGCATCACCAGCTCGGCCATCTCGAAGGTGGTAAAACGCTCGTGACAGAGCAGACACTCACGACGGCGGCGCACCTGATGGCCTTCTGCCACCAGACGGGAATCGATCACCTTGGTATCAACCGCACTACAGAATGGGCAATGCATCGGACCTCCGGCGTTAATGGAACAGGGACCGGCCCGGCGGGCCAGGATCTAGGTCGGCCAGTGTAACACGGCCATCCAACCGTGGTAAAAAGCGGAAAAGCGTGATTTTTCTGTTCGTTATCACTAATGGGCAACTCACTCGTCGTAAGGCAGAGTATCAGGATCACAACCCAGATAATCGGGGGCTGGGTCGACCGTAAACTGCACCGCATCGATATAGTCATGACCCAGCATCAATGCCTTGCCTATCCGGTGCATGCCATCCATCACCCGACCGGCGCTGTCGAGAATGATCGGGTAGGCGAGATCCGCCGCCATGATGAGCTGGCAGTGCTCGACTACGCTGCGCACCGTAGGAGTGGCGCTGCCATGGCCATACCAGTGATCACGGTCAAGCTCGGCAATGTCGCTCAATGCCACCGCCTGCAGCGGCAGATCACAGCTCAGTCGCACCAACCGCCGTACATCCCATGCCAGCAGCCCCTGCTCACTGGCACGAAAGTGATACTGGGCGCGGATTGCCAGCCGAAGCTCCGCCTCCAACACCTTGCCCCGCTCTGCGCAGGAGTGTGCCTCTTCGCTCGGTATCTTCTCTTCGTGGTTCAATCTCATCCCTCTCGTGTTGCCCAACGCCAGAAAAAACAATGCCACCCGCAGGTGGCATTGGTCTCAAACCGGATGGTCTGACTTATCAGCCATAAACCGGGAAGCGGCGGCAGATATCCAGCACCTTCTCGCGCACGGTGGCCAGCACGGCATCGTTGTCGTGGTTGTCCAGTACGTCGCAGATCCAGTGGGTCAGCTCGATGGACTCGGCCTCCTTGAAACCGCGGCGGGTGATGGCCGGGGTACCGATCCGCACACCGGAGGTGACGAACGGGGAGCGCGGGTCGTTGGGCACGGAGTTCTTGTTAACGGTGATGTTGGCTTTGCCCAGTGCGGCGTCAGCATCCTTACCGGTCAGCTCGCGGCCGATCAGGTCAACCAGCATCAGGTGGTTGTCGGTACCGCCGGAGACGATCTTGTAACCGCGCTCGATAAAGGTCGCAGCCATCGCCTTGGCGTTTTTCACGACCTGAGCCTGATAGGTCTTGAACTCCGGCTCCAGCGCCTCTTTGAAGGCAACGGCTTTACCGGCGATAACGTGCATCAGCGGGCCGCCCTGACCACCCGGGAAGACGGCAGAGTTGAGCTTCTTGTAGAGCTCCTCGTCGTCAGCGGCAGAGAGGATCAGACCACCGCGCGGACCGGCCAGGGTCTTGTGAGTGGTGGAGGTGACCACGTGAGCGTGGGGAACCGGGTTCGGGTAGACGCCAGCGGCAATCAGACCCGCCACGTGGGCCATGTCGACGAACAGGTAGGCACCGACCTTGTCGGCGATTTCGCGCATGCGGGCCCAGTCAACGATGCCGGAGTAGGCAGAGAAGCCACCGATCATCATCTTCGGCTTGTGCTCGACAGCCTGACGTTCCATGTCGTCGTAGTCGATCTTGCCGGACTCATCGATACCGTAAGGCACGATGTTATAGAGCTTGCCGGAGAAGTTGACCGGAGAGCCGTGGGTCAGGTGACCGCCGTGGGCCAGGTTCATGCCCAGTACGGTGTCGCCCGGCTGCAGCAAAGCCATGTAAACGGCGCTGTTGGCCTGGGAGCCGGAGTGCGGCTGCACGTTGGCGTAAGTGGCACCGAACAGCTCTTTGGCGCGCTCGATAGCCAGGGTTTCGACCACATCCACATACTCGCAACCACCGTAGTAACGCTTGGAGGGGTAACCTTCGGCGTACTTGTTGGTCAGCTGGGAGCCCTGGGCTTCCATGACACGGGGGCTGGTGTAGTTCTCAGACGCAATCAGCTCGATATGCTCTTCCTGACGACGGGTTTCGTCTGTGATGGCCTGCCACAATTGCGGATCATAATTGGCGATGGTCATGTCACGTTTCAACATCCGTTTCTCTCCTGAAAATCGTTTGCGCGTTAGGTGAAGTGGGCGCGGGCATTGTAACGTGAGCTGGATCAAAGAGACAGTCCAACCACCTAAAAAAATGTTGAATTTATGTTGTAAAAAGCAAGATTCCCTCCCCGTTCAATACCCTGGCCGCTCCGCCAAACGACACATTTTTCATCCCGCTGCGGGCGGGCAAAACCCGAAGGGGATCACAACGCCCTCTTTATCCATCCTGTAACATATTCATTCGAAACAAATTTAATGATGATGGAGCTGATTGCAGCCATGCATCCGAGGGGCTGCACCTAACCGGAGGAGTTCAAGATGGACCATCTGCTGACATTCGTGATCCTGGCGGTCTTTTTTCTGTTCTACTGGGTCTACTACACCAGCCAACGCAAACATGTCCCCACCACCTCGTGGGAGCAGCTCCCCACCAAAGCCGAATATCTGGCGGCCCACCCTGAATCAGTCGATGGCGACATCATCTTCTGTTATCACTGCGGCCACCACGAGTTGCTGGAGGTGGGCATGGTGCACCTGACCGATTTTCGCCGGGAATGGGTCTGTGCCAAGTGCAAGCAGGTGCTGTTTCGCGAGATCGAATAACGGCGCAGGGGCTGGCCAGCCTCCCTAAACGCCGTACATCGCCAGCAGGGATCAGAACGGCGCATCCCTGTCGGCCGCCAACCACTGCTGCAACCCGCTCACCGCCGCGTCAAATTGCGCCCCGATTGCCGCAGCATCACCGCCCCCCGCCTCAAGAGCCGCACAGTGGCTGGCAAATTCGGTCAACCCCAGCGCCAGCGCACTCCCCTTGAGCTTGTGCGCCAGCTGACGTTGCTCACTCCCCTCCCCCTGAGCCAACTTATCCACCAACACCCGCCCTTGCGACTCAAACAGCGCGACCAGCTGGCGGATCCGCGCCATGCCGAGCAGGGGCAGATCGGCATCCAGCACCGGATTGGCCCACTCAGGCTGGTTAGTTGGGGGCGCGGCAGCTAGCTGCACAGGCGGCTCGATAGCGGCCCCTTCTTGCCGAAATAGTTGATCGATGGCGTTCGCCAGTACCGCCAGCCGCACCGGCTTGCCGACAAAATCGACAAACCCGGCGGCAAGGCAATGGCGGATATCCTCCGGATACATCTGGGCCGAGATGGCGATGGCGGGCAGCGGCCGCTCATGCATCTCTTCACTGATGGCGGCCAGATCCTCGCGCAGGGTCATGCCGTCCATATCGGGCAGATTGATATCAAGCAGCGCCAACTCGAAGGGGCGCTCGGTCACCAGCGCCAGCGCGCTGCGGCCATCCTCCGCCAGGGTGACGCGATGGCCGAGGCGGGTCAGCATGCCGTGCGCCACCAACCGGTTGATCTCGTTATCCTCCACCAGCAGGATGTCACGGGACTGGCCAAGGTGCAGCGGTTGCGCCTCGGCAGGCAGCTGGGTACTCGAGCGTTGCAAGGGCAGGCTGAAGCTGAATTCACACCCCTTGCCCGGTTCGCTGACAAGGTTCAGCTCGCCCCCCATGGCGGCCACCAGCTTGCGGCTGATCGCCAGTCCCAGCCCGGTGCCGCCCTGATGGCCTATATCACGCTTGCGCTGGCGAAACGCCTCAAACACCGCCTCCTGCTCATCGGCCGGAATGCCGGGGCCGGTATCGCGCACCACAAACCGGATGCAGGGCTCGGCGCAAGGGCCGTGACAGACAAGGGGCGCCACTGTCAGGGTAATCTGGCCACGGGCGGTAAACTTGACCGCATTGCCGAGCAAGTTGCCGAGCACCTGGCGCAGCTTGCCCAGATCCCCCTCGACCACAGGCGCCAGCCCGGGCGCATATTCCAGCGCCAGGGAGACCCCCTTGGCCGCCGCCTTTGGCCGGAACAACGCGCAGAGCTCATCCACCAGCTGGAACAGGGGGAAGGGCTCGCGGCGCGCCTCCACATGGCCCGCTTCTATCTTGGAGTAGTCGAGAATGTCGTTGAGGATCTCCAGCAGGGATTCGCCGCTATGCTCGATGGCGGCCAGATAGCGCTGCTGGGTATCGCTCAGGTGGGTATCTTCCAGCAGCGTCAGGCCCCCGAGAATGCCGTTCATGGGGGTGCGGATCTCGTGGCTCATGGTGGCGAGAAACACCGACTTGGCGCGGTTGGCCTGTTCGGCCTCGGCGCGGGCCTGCCGATGCTTCGCCACCTCCTCATTGAGCCGCTCGTTGGCGTGGCTGAGCTGGCCGGTGCGCTCCTCGACCCGCGACTCCAGCTCGCGCTGATAACGGCCCAGCTCAACCGCATTGTCACGAAACACCTGCAGGGCCCGCCCCAGCTCCGCCAGCTCATCGCGCCCGGTACTGGCGATCGGCTCAAGATGGGCCAGATCCCCGCGCGCCAACCGGCTCATCCCCGCCACCGCCCGTTGCAGCGGCCAGACGATCCGGCCGTAGACCATGCGCCACATCAACAGCATCAGCAGTACCAGCGTGAGCAGGCCAATGCCCATCAACGCCTGCTCCAGCAGCCTGAGACGCTGGCTTAGCGCCTGCTGGCTCTGCCCCAGCGAATCGCGGGCACGGCTGACCAGCTCTCCGACCTGCTGGTTGAGACTGCTCATCAGAGCTTCATTGGCATTGGCCAGCACCCGCAGCGCCTCCCCCTTGCCGAGCCAGTCACTGCGCAGTTGCACCAGCTTGTCGCTTTGCGCCAGCACGGTCAGCGCCTGCTCCACCGCCTGCCGGCGGGCAGGATCGGTCACTGCCCCAGCCCGCAGTTGCAAGATAGCCAGCTCCCGCTGCCCCTCTTGCAATAGCGTTTGCAACTGTTCCTGCCGTTCGCTGCGCCACATCTCCTCGATGCGCTGCTGCTGCATCAGGGTACGATGACGCAGCTCGGTCATCTGCTCCAGCCAGTCGAGATCCTGCTCCAGCAGGCGGTCCAGCGTCCGGGTCGCCTGCGCACCTTGCTGTTGGTAGAGGGAACCCAACCCCGCCACCATCACGGTTTCGGCGTTCTCCATCTGGCTGCGCGCCAGCTCGGCGATCTGCCCAGCCGCCGCCACCAGATGGGCCCGCTGCGCCTCGCCCTGCGCCATCAGGGTCAACCGCTCTCCCACCAGCCAGCCCTGCTGACCCAGATTACCGATAATGCTCTGGCTGAGCTGATCGAGGCTTGTTGAACCCTGCCCACGGCCAAGTTGTGCCAGTACCTGCTGCAACTGTTGCCCCTGCAGAGTGAGCAAGCGCCCCTGATGCTCCCGCTCCTGCTCGCTGGTTGCGGTAGCCAGCAGCCGGGACGCGCTCTGGATCTCGCCGCTGAGGCGAGAGAGCGTGCGGGCCAGCTCCTGATCGGCCAGAGTCTGCTGCACCCCTTGCTCCAGCTGGCGCAGATGGCTAAGCCCCACCCAGCCCAGCAGGGAGGCACTCAGGGTCAGCAACGCCATCAGGGAGAAGGCCAGCAGCAACTTGCCACCCAGGCCGGAAAAGATTCTCACGGGAAGTCCCTTGGTTGTGGTCGGCTTTGACCGGATAATATGGCCCAACACTTTAACAAAACCCCTGGCCATGCGAAGCGTCTATCTCTCCCCGTTGTTGCTTATGTGGTTGCTCACGCTGCCTCGCGCCGCCCTCGCATTTGCAGTCGATATCTGGCCCGGCGGCGAATTCAGCGGCCAGCCGGTGCGCCAACAGTGGCCGGAACCCGCTGCCGCAACCAAACCGCTGACCCTCTGTGCCCTCTACCCCCATCTGCGCGACGCCTACTGGCTTTCGGTCAATCAGGGCATGGTGGACGAAGCGAAGCGGCTGGGAGTCAAGTTGCAGATCCACGAAGCGGGGGGCTATGGCTCCCTCGCCGAGCAGCGCCAGCAGTTGCAGCGCTGCGTGCAGGAAGGGAGCGATGCCATCTTGCTCGGCGCGGTGAGCTATCAGGGCTTGCGCGAGGCCATCAAGGTCACGCCGCTGCCGCTCTTTGGTCTGGTCAACGATCTGCCCAGCGGTCTGGTGCAGGCGAAGGTGGGAGTCTCCTGGTACCAGATGGGCTGGCAGATTGGCCACTGGCTGGCGCAGCGCCACCCC
>NZ_CAWLMI010000045.1:0-68825 GCF_963862045.1 Aeromonas sp. 159
GTTCCGGATATGCCAGGCTAGGTTGGCGCAGCCCTGCTTGAGGGTCGGCAGATCTTCCCCCTGCAGGCTGGCTGGTAACGGCTGGCCTGGGCGAATATCCAGCAGACCGCTGTTGGCCTTGAGACCGCGCACCGTGGCCACCAGCACCACGCAGGCGGGGGTAATACCGGATTGGCGGCTCTTGATGTTGAAGAACTTCTCCAGCCCCATGTCGGAGCCAAAACCTGCCTCGGTCACCACATAGTTGGTCAGGCCAAGGGCGATACGATCGGCGATCACCGAGGAGTTGCCGTGGGCGATGTTGGCAAAGGGGCCGGCGTGCACCAGCACCGGTGTCTGCTCGGTGGTCTGCATCAGGGTCGGTTGCAGCGCGTCTTTCAGCAGCACCGTCATGGCGCCCGCTACTTCCAGCTGTTCGGCGGTAATGGGCTTGCCGTGGATATCGCGGGCCAGCTGGATGTGGCCGATACGAGCGCGCAGATCCTTGAGATCGCTTGCCAGCGCCAGAATGGCCATCAGCTCGGAGGCGGCGGTGATGACGAAGCGATCGCTGCGCTCTACACCATCGGCTGCGCCGCCCTGACCTATGGTGAGGTGGCGCAGGGCGCGGTCATTCATGTCGAGGGTGCGCGGCCAGAGGATGTTATCGGCATCGATATCGAGCCGTGGCAGGCCGGTTTTGGCGGTGAACTGGTCGCCGAGTTTGCGCTCATGGAACAGGCGGGCATCGAGGGCTGCAGCCGCCAGATTGTGGGCCGCCGTCAGGGCGTGAAAATCGCCGGTGAGGTGGAGGTTCATCTCCTCCATCGGAACCACCTGGGCGTGGCCGCCACCGGCTGCGCCCCCCTTGACCCCGAATACCGGCCCGAGGCTCGGCTGGCGGATAGTGGCGATGCTGGGCTGGCCGATATGGTTGAGCCCCATGGAGAGGCCAAGGGTGGTCACCGTTTTCCCTTCACCGAGCGGGGTAGGGGTGATGGCGCTCACCAGTACCAGCTTGCCGCTCTGTGTGGGCTGAGACGTGAGCAGGTCGAGGCTGAGCTTGCCTTTGTAGTGGCCATGAGGGCTGAGCAGGTGCTGGGGGATGGCGAGGCGTTCTGCCAGCGCGTGGATTGAGAGACGGGGGGACTGGCGGGAGATCTCGATATCGCTTAGCATCAGCACCTCGTTGGCATATCGGGGTAAAATATGCGGCGCAGTCTAGTGGAATATAACGGGTAATCCAATGACGAAAACGATTTTATTTGGTGAGGGTGAGGTTCGTCAGAATCCTGTTCGGCTGGATCTCAACGCACTCTATCATCCCCCCAAGCAGCCGATGACGGCGCTGGGGATTGTCAGCGCGCTGGTGCCGTTGTTCGGTTTCGGCTGGCAGGCGATGACCCAGGACCCCGAAACCCAGCTGCGCCACGAGATCCGCAAACGGGTCAACAAGCACAAGACCGACGAGGCAAACCTCATTTTGATCCTGCAGCTGGCCGCCATGTTTGACTGCCCCGAGATTGAAGTGGCGCTCCCCTATGCCCTGAGTGAACAGCAGTTGTCGGTTGTCCGCACCCGGCTGCCACGCTGGCAGTTGCACCCCGAGCAGGAGCGTCTGCTAGCCAAGCTCACCCCTGTTGCCGCATCCACCACCGCATCCGGCCAGCGTTAGGTTTCAAGCCGGACTAGCAGGCCGGACAGTCAGGCCCTATCCTCTGCTCTGGCAATCATCACGGCTTATCCCACTGTTGCGGGGCGAGATAGCGCTCCTGCACGAACTCGATAAAGCAGCGCACCTTGGCCGAGACGAAGCGGCGGTGCGGATAGACCGCATAAAGTCCCACATCTCCCTTGTCCCACTCCGGCAGCAGGCTGACCAGCTGTCCTGACCGCAGGGCCTCCCCCACGATAAAGGTGGGCTGCAATATGATGCCCTGATCATCACAAGCGGCGCGGGTCAGCGCCACCCCGTTGTTGGCCCGCAGCGGCCCCTGTGGCCGGATGCTCTGCTGCTCGCTTCCCCGTTTGAAGTGCCACTCCGGCTGGGTCAGGGTGTAGATCAGACAGTCGTGCTGCTTGAGATCCTCGGGTTTTCCCGGTCTGCCCTTGCGTGCCAGATAGGCGGGGCTGGCGCAAAGCTCGACCCGAATGGTGGCAAGCTGGCGCGCCACCAGCGAGGAGTCGCTGAGGTGGCCGATCCGCAGCGCCAGATCGAACCCCTCTTCCACCAGCGCTACCCGCCGGTCACTGTACTCGATATCGAGCTTGAGATCGGGAAAGCGCTGGCGAAACAGCGGTAGGGCGGGGGAGAGGTGCAGATAGCCAAAATCCATCGGCACCGAGAGCTTGAGAGTGCCGTTCGGCTGCTGGTTGTGGTGGGTCAGCTGGCTGTGGGTCTCTTCCAGCTCCGCCAGCAGGGCGAGGGAGCGCTGGTAGTAGAACTGCCCCGCTTCGGTGGGATTGACCTGGCGTGTAGTGCGCGACAGCAGCCGGGTGGTGAGGGACTCCTCCAACTGCTGCATTAGCTTGGAGGCCATGGCGACCGAGATGCCGAGCTGGTTGGCGGCCTTGGTAAAGCTCTGGCACTCCACCACCTTGATAAAGGTACGCATGGCGGCGATCTGGTCCATTTTCCATCCTCAGTAAATAATGAATTTAATAAATCACTGATTATTCATCTTCAGAACGAGGTTAGCATTTTAACCACTGATGTGAACCCCAAGATGAAGGAACGAACGGATGAAAATGACCAAGGCTCTGCTGGCCTCCTGCCTGTTTATGGCTACCCCTCTGATGGCGGCGGATTATGATGTGGATGCGGCGCACACCACGGTGCAGTTCAAGGTGGGTCACCTGGGCTTCTCCGAGCTGGTGGGTCGCTTCAACACCTTCAGCGGCACCTTCAGCATGGATGACGCCAACCCGGCGGCCGCCAAGGCGAGCTTTGAAGTGGATGCCGCCAGCGTCGACTCCAATCACGAGGCCCGCGACAAGCATCTGCGCAGTCCTGACTTCCTCGACGTGAAGCAGTATCCCAAGATGACCTTCGTCAGCTCCGCTTACGAGGGCACCAAGGATAAAGGCGTGCTGAAAGGGACCCTGACCCTGCACGGTGTCTCCAAGGAAGTGGCCTTCGATCTGGTCAAAATTGGCGAGGGCAAGGATCCCTGGGGCGGTTACCGCAGTGGCTTCAACGCCTCCACCACCATCAAGCGCAGTGATTTTGGCGTGAGTTACATGCTGCCCGGCATTCCGGACGAGATGAACATCAACCTGTTTGTCGAAGGCGTACGCAAGTAATGGGCGCGGAACTTCTGCTGCAAACCCTGGCGGCTCCTCTGGGAGCCGCTTTGCTATCGTGGCGCTGGCCGCGACTGGGTTATCTGTGGGGCGCGCTGGCGCTCTGGCTGGTGGGCTCCTTGCTCGGCGGTCTCTATGGTATTCCGGCCAAGGCGTGGCAGTGGCTGCCGCTGACCCTGCTGGTCCCCGTCATCGCGGCTCAGGTGAACGATCAACGCGGCTCGTTGCTGCTCTTTGCCGTGATCAGTGCGCTGGTGTGGTGGCAGGGATTGGCCTCGGTACTGGTGAGCGAACCCGGGATCTGGCTGGCGCTACTGCCCGCCATCCTCTGGTTTGGCTGGAGCACCTTGCGCTGTGATAGCCGCGAGGGGCTCGGGTTTGCCCTCGGCTTTATCTGGCTGGCGCTGGTGATCGGCATCGATGGTAGTCTGCTGATTGCCCAGCTGGCCGGTGCGCTGGCCGCTTTCGCCGGTTTTCGCGCCCTGCTCGCCACCTTTGTTGGCATCAAGGTAGCCCCAGCCGGTCTGGCGCTGGTCCTCGCCTTCGTCCAGATGCTGGCCTGGCAATATGTGGAGGTGCCGCTGGTGGTGTTGCTGCCGGTCTGGTTGCTGCCGCTGCTGGAGTGGGTGTTGCGTGACAAACCGTGGCCAGTGCGTTGGGGTGGGCTGATATTGCTTGCTGCCGCGGGAACCGGGCTCAGCCTGTGGTGGGTGTGGCCTGCTGCTTCTTTGTACTGATTTTTGCATGAAAAACAGGCAATTACAGTCATTTTTGCATACCCGCTCATACTCTTGGCAGATAATGATTGAGCCACCTATGTGTTTCAGATAAAAAGGTTTTTCATTTTATTTGGACACACACAGAACCCGGCCGCGCTGGGTTCTGTTTGCCTGCTTTGCGGCACATAAGGAGGCCACAGTTGCGCAGTCAAGGATCTGAGCATCTGTTTTTTCGCCATTTCACCGGACAGGGACGTATCGATGGTCTCTGCATTCTGCTGGTCACTCACCTGCTTCCTGATCGCCCCCGTTTTGTCGAAGCGCTTTCCCGGATTGGGCGGATTGGCGCCATTTTGCCCAAACCGAAATCGGTACACGGTCCGACCCTGGAGTGGGTATCCCAGCACTATCCTGTGCTGCCCCTCAACCGGCGCTGGACCAATGAACCCGACAGCCTCATCCAGCAGATTGCACCGCTGGTGGCCCCCCACGAGCGGTTGCTGATCCTCGATATTGGTGGTTACTTTGCCAAAACCCAGGTGACCTTGAGTGAATACTTCGGCCCCCGTTTCCTCGGGGTGGTGGAGATGACCGAGAACGGCCATCAGCGCTATGAGCAGGAGGTGCTGGCGACCCCGGTGGTGTCGGTGGCACGCAGTCCCCTCAAGCAGGCCGAGGATATCCAGATTGGTTTGAGCGTGGTCTACTCCGCGGAGTCGCTGGCTCGTAATCTCAACCGTACTTTCAACGTCTGCGAAGCCGTGCTGTTTGGCTATGGCAAGGTGGGGCGCAGCATCGCCCGCGACCTGCGTTGTCGCAACCTCCATCTCGGGCTGGTGGAAACAGATGTGCTGCGACAGGTCGAAGCGCTCTCTCACGGTTTTCGCTTGATCACCAAGGCTGAAGCCTTGAGCCGCGCCGAGCTGGTGATCTGCTCTACCGGCAACGGCTCGCTGGATTTGGCGGATCTGCAGGCGCTGCGCCCCGGCACCATGGTGGCCTCGGTCACCTCGGCTGACGACGAGTTCGCCTTCTCGCTGGCCCAGTTGCCGTGGCCGAGCGAAGAGGTGTGCCCCCATGTGCTGGCCCTCAACCGGCCGGATGGTACCCAGATCTACCTGCTCAACCGGGGCGAGGCGGTCAACTTCGTTCATGGCGCCGTGATTGGCGAATATGTCTATCTGGTGCTGGCGGAGATTATGGAAGGGATCCGGATGCTGGCGGCAGGCCCTCTTGCTCCCGGCCTGTTCGAGCTGCCAGAATCGGCGATGCGTACCATTGCCCGCCATTGGCTGGCCGATTTTCATGGGGTTGATCAGCACTGATTTGACCAAACCGGGAGCGGCCATTGGGCAGCGGTACGCCACTTCCCGCCATTGTCGCTTTTTTATGGAGTCACTCATGACCGAGTCTGAAACCCTGATCAGCAAACCCCGCATCGAAATCCGCTACTGCACCCTCTGTCGCTGGATGCTGCGCGCCGCCTGGCTGGCGCAGGAGCTGCTCTCCACCTTCGACAGCGATCTGGGGGAGGTGGCGCTGGTGCCGGCCAGCAAGGGGGAGTTCCGCATTCTGGTGGGCGGGGTGCAGGTGTGGGATCGAGTGGTCGATGACGGCTTCCCCGAGGCCAAGGAGATCAAGCAGCGGGTGCGCGATGTTATCGCCCCTGAGCGGGATCTCGGCCACTCGGATCGCAAGGCGGCCGAGTAACGCCAGATGGGCCGAGCGCCTCGAAAAGGTGCTGAGCATGAGAGCGAAAGGAGAGGGAGGCGATGGCCTCTCTCTCCTTTTTTGCCTTTGGCTGTTTGCCTGGCTCCAGCAGGGTTATAAGCGCGGCTCGGCCAGATGACTGCCGATATAGCGGGCCCGCTTGTGGGACTTGATGCGGCTCACATCGACCCACACCAGCCCGTCGATGCAGTGGTTGAAGTCGGGGTCGATGCCAAAATCCATAAACTGGACGCCGCCCGGCTCGCACAGCTCGGAATACTGCTTGTAGAGGGTAGGGATGGCGCAGCCCAAATTGTCGAGGCGGGCCTTGAGTGCTTTGAGGTCGGCGCCGTAATCCAACCCCTCGAACAGAGGTTGCGTCTCGGGGTAGGGACGGCGGGAGGGGGCCAGCGCCAGCTCGGGGGCAAAGTGCTGGCGGTAGAAGCTCACCAGCATATCCTTGGCCGCCGGCGGCAGGCTGCCGGAGAGCGACACCGGGCCAAACAGGTAGCGGTAGCGGGGATAGCGGGCCAGATAGGCACCGATGCCGAACCAGAGATAATCGAGCCCCCGCTTGCCCCAGTAGGCGGGCTGGATAAAGCTGCGGCCAAGCTCGATGGCCTGCTCCAGCCGGGGCAGCAGCTTATCCTCAAAGCCGAACAGGGTGTGGCTGTAGATACCATCCTTCCCCTTGCTGGCCAGCAGCTCCGCCACCGGGGCAAAGCGGTAGGCGCCGATAATGTCGAGTCGGGCCGGATCCCAGAGGATCAGGTGGTGATAGTCGTTGTCAAAGCCATCGAGATCCCGCCGCTTGCCGGATCCTTCCCCCACCGCGCGAAATGCGATCTCCCGCAGCCGCCCCAGCTCGCGCAGGATCACCGAGTGACTCAGTTCATGGCGGCGGTAGAGGTAGATCCCCTGACCATCCGGGGTGGTGCCGAGCTGTTCGCAGCTTTCGATGGCCTGTTTGAGCTGGCGGCGATCCTCCGGCAGGGCGATGGGGGCCTCGGTCTGCAGCCGTCCCGCCTTGCCACGGCCAATCCGGTAGAGGTGGTTGCGCACCAGCCGCGCCGCCGTCTTGGCGGGCAGTTCCTGAAAACTGCCGAGCGGAATGCGCGCCCCTATGGTCACCGGCAGGGTCTGCCCCTGCTGGCGAAACAGCTGACGCACCAGCAACAGGGCGGAGGCTGGCTTGTTGAGCCAGGAGGCGAGATAGAACCAGAGGCTATTGCGTCCCCCCAGATGGATGGGCACCAGCGGGGTGCGGGTGCGCTGGGCCAGCTTGATAAAGCCTGCCTGCCAGGGGCCATCTTTCACCCCCTTGAGGCCAAGCCGCGAGACTTCACCTGCGGGGAAGATCACCAGCGCCCCTTCATGGGCGAGGTGTTCATTCATAGCGAGGATGGCCTGTCGATCGGTCTTGCCCTCCATATTGTCTACCGGCAATAGCAGAGGGCGCAGCGGCGCGAGCTGGGCCAGCAGCTGGTTGGCGACGATCTTTACATCGGGGCGAATGCGACCGAGCAGTTGCAGCAGCGCCAGTCCGTCCAGCGAGCCGATTGGGTGGTTGGCGACAAGAATGACCCGGCCGCTGGCGGGAATATGCTCCAGTTGCGCCTCGCTGACCCGATAGTCGAAATCGAGCTGGGTCAGCGCCTGCTCGACAAAGTCGAGGCCGCGCAGGTGCGGGTAGCGGGTGGCAAAGTCGGCAAAGGCACGTTCGTTGAGCAGCCAGCCCAGCAGCCGCTTTAACAGCGGGGTGAGCAGGGGGTAGCCAAGCAGGCGGGGGAAGTGTTGGGTTAGCAGGGTATCGATAGTGAACATCTGGAGGGCTCCGGCGATCCGTTGCTCCCAGCATGATGTGACACTGTTCCCGCGACATGTCAGCGGGATGACAGTTTGATGGCAGTGGCAGCCAGTTGCTCCTGAGCGACTCTCCCTGTTTCTCTTTCCTGATGGGGGATGGCCAGATAGCAAGGGGGGGCCGGTTGACCGGCTCCCCCCTTTGCCCTGGTAATGACAGCTACCGATTAACCGCGCCAGGCTGCGGTGAGGCGCACCAGCTCCACCAGGGTGGCGACCGCTTTTTCCATGGATTGCAGCGGGATGAACTCGTGCTTGCCGTGGAAGTTGTGACCACCGGTGAAGAGGTTGGGGCAGGGCAGACCCATAAAGGAGAGGCGGGCGCCATCGGTACCACCGCGAATGGGTTTGATCTTGGGCACCACGTCGGCGGCCTCCATGGCGGCACGAGCCAGCTCGACGATATGCATGTGCGGCTCTATTTGGCTGCGCATGTTGCGATAGCTGTCGGTCAGGGTCAGCTCGATGCGGGCCTTCGGATACTCGGCTTGCAGGGCGGCGACCCGGCTCTGCATCTCGGCTTTGCGTGCGGCGAAGTGCTCGTCGTCGAAGTCACGGATGATGTAGTGGAGGGTGCTCTCCTCCACGGTGCCGTTCATCTGGGCCAGATGGAAGAAGCCCTCATACCCGTCGGTGCACTCCGGGGTCTGCTCGGCAGGCATGGCAGCGTGGAAGCGGGCGGCCAGAGTCTGGCTGTTGATCATGCTCCCCTTGGCGGTGCCGGGGTGGACGTTATTGCCGATAAAACGCACCGTGGCGCTGGCGGCGTTGAAGTTTTCATACTCCAGCTCGCCCAGTTCGCCGCCATCCACTGTATAGGCCCACTTGGCAGGGAATCTCTCCAGCGGGAACAGGTTGGCGCCGCGGCCAATCTCTTCATCTGGGGTAAAGCCGATCCAGATATCGCCGCGCGGGATCTCGGGGTGGACCTGCAGGTGGTCGATGGCGGTGAGGATCTCGGCGATGCCCGCCTTGTCGTCGGCGCCAAGCAAGGTGGTGCCGTCGGTGGTGATGAGATCCTGACCCAGATAGTTTTTCAGGAAGCGGTAGTCACGGATGGCAAGCACCTCGTCACCCTTGCCAAGGCAGATGTCGCCGCCCTGATAGTTTTCGATGATTTGCGGTACTACGTGCTCCGCCTCGTAGTCGGCGGTGTCCATGTGGGCAATCAGGCCGATGGCGGGGGCGTCCGGCTGGTTGCCCGGCAGGCAGCCGGTGAGGTAGCCGTTTTCATCCAGGGTGACCTGGCTCAGCCCCAGCGCCTTCATCTCTTCTTGCAGGGCACGGGCAAAGATCAGCTGGCCTTCGCTGCTGGGGCAGGCTGGATTGGTCTCATCGGAGCGGGTATGAAAAGTTACGTAACGCAGAAAACGCTCAAGCAGGGTATCCATTAGTCAGCCTCTAACCGATTGTGAGCGGTCATTGTGGCCAATCCGTGCGGGACACTCATTGCGTCAGCGCAGGTTTTTCCCATTTTTTGACGCAAGGGAAGAGCGGCGAATGTGCGGCGCGCGGGGCAACGTCCGGGAGGGAGAGCGCATAAATGTGGCATTTATTGCAATATTTAGGCGCTGGCGGAAGCGGCCAAATTCCCCTCAGCGACCGCACAGCAAGGCGTCAGCCCAACCATGGCGTTTTCGCACACTTTTCAAGGGGGAATCGGGCTGTCGCATAACCTGCGCCATCCCAGAGCCCGCCTGCCCGCCAGCAAGATTTGATCGACTTATTAAAAGGGGATTTTGAACACTATTTTTTATTGTCACTGCCCGCGGTAAGTGTGTACACTCCGCGCCGATCCAAGGGTAACCCTGAAGCAGGCAGAGCCGCCAGAAACCCGACCGATCATACGCCTATAGGGCGAGGCACGCAGAAACGACAGACACTGCTGGGGAATGGTTTCTTTAATACCGGTTAGGCTCCGGTATCAGGGAGAACAACAGACTCTCATCCTTCATTTGACCGAGTGGGCCACCGGCTCATCATCTTCCCTTGTCATGGGCGGTCACTGACGGTGAGGTGGGCTGTGGTTGTTGTCGTCTATCAACACGCATGCGTGCTGGCGCCTTCGCTTCTCTTCCTTGGAACCCTCTCCTTCTGTCGGGATCGCTGCCGAATGATGAACTGACGGCGTGGCTGATGTCGTCTGTCATCAAAGTACCGCGGCGCTACGGCATAGTGGCACCGCATACCGTTGAGCTTGATGTAAAGCCACCAGCCCCACATCAAGACTCGTTACTTCCCCAAGATCCACCAGGCAGCCTCTGGCTTGCCGCGATGTGCAAAGCGTTGGTTTGGGTGGCTGCATCTCGTGATGGCAGCGCTCGCCGTACTCTGCACTAGATGGTCTGGATGTGATTGAGGGTAACGAAGGCGACTTTGGGTCGCTCATTTGCGAGGCATAGCCCATGACTAACTGGTCCAGCAAGGACTCCTTGAAGGTCTACAACGTTCCCTACTGGGGTGCGGGTTTTTTCAATATCAATGACGCCGGTCATGTGACCGTCGCCCCCGACAAATCACGCCCTGACGCGCATATTGTGCTCTCTGACGCCATCGAACAGTTGCGTCAGTCCGGGCTGACCACCCCCGTGTTGCTGCGCTTCCCCGACATTCTCAAGAGTCGGGTCGATGCGCTGTTCAACGCCTTTGGTCAGGCCATCGAGAAGTCAGGCTATGAAGGGGACTACCTCTGCGTTTACCCGATCAAGGTAAACCAGCAGCGTCGTGTCATCGAGACCATCAGCCAGTCCTACAGCGACAAGCCCCGGCTTGGCCTGGAAGCTGGTTCCAAACCGGAACTGCTGGCCGTGCTGTCCCATCACCATGAGCAAGGCTCGGTGATCGTCTGCAACGGTTACAAAGACCGCGAATATATCCGCCACGCCCTCTTGGGCAACCTGATGGGCCACAAGGTCTACATCGTGGTGGAGAAGCCCTCCGAACTGGAAATGGTGCTGGACGAGTCAGCTCGTCTCAACATCAAGCCCAACATCGGGGTGCGTGCCAAGCTCGCTTCCACCGGCTCCGGCATGTGGGAATCGAGCGGTGGCTCCATGTCCAAATTTGGTCTCTCCGCCTCCCAGATCCTGGCGCTGATCGAACGTCTGCGCGGGCTGGGCAAGCTGGATTGTCTGCAACTGCTGCACTTCCATCTGGGCTCCCAGATCGCCAATATCCGCGACATTCAGGGCGGCATCCGCGAGTGCGGCCGTTTCTACGCCGAACTGCGTCGCCTCGGTGCCAACATCGAAGTCGTGGACGTCGGTGGCGGCCTGGGGGTGGACTACGAGGGAACCCGTTCCCAGAGCCACTGCTCCGCCAACTACAGCCTCTCCGAGTACGCCAACAACGTGGTATGGGGCATCGGCGATGTCTGCCGCGAGTTCGACCTGCCGCACCCGACCATCATCAGCGAGTCTGGCCGTGCCCTGACCGCCCACCACGCCGTGCTGGTCACCAATATCATTGGTGCCGAAGGGGTGGAGATGAACGACATCAGCGCGCCGGACGAAGATGCGCCGACCATTCTGCAGAACATGTGGAAAGGCTGGCTGGATCTGCGTAGCGAAGATCCCTCCCTGCTGGAGATCTTCCATGACTCGGTGGCAGATCTGGGTGACGTCAACACCCAGTACACCATGGGCCTCTTGAACCTTGAACAGCGTGCCTGGGCCGAGATGCTGCACCAGAACACCTGTCTGGCACTCAAAGAGATGCTCAATCCGGTCAACCGCAACCACCGTGCGCTGGCTGACGAGCTGAGTGAAAAGCTGGCGGACAAGTGCTTTGCCAACTTCTCCCTGTTCCAGTCCCTGCCGGATGCCTGGGGTATCGGTCAGGTATTCCCGGTGATGCCGCTGGCGGGTCTCGATCGTCCGCTTACCCGTCGCGGTATCCTGATGGATATCACCTGTGACTCTGACGGTCAGGTCGAGCACTATGTTGACGGTCTGGGGGTCGAGAGCACCCTGCCGATGCCGGTCTACGGCGAGAACGAAGAGTGCCACGTCGGCTTCTTCCTGGTCGGTGCCTATCAGGAGATCCTGGGGGATCTGCACAACCTGTTTGGTGACACCCACTGCGCGGAAGTGTGGCTGGACGAAGAGGGCAAGATGGACATTCGCAACGTGGTGCGCGGCGACACCGTCGACCAGCTGCTGCGTTACGTCAACATCGACCCGTCCGTGATCCGCGAAAACTACCAGCGGATCGCCGCTCACCCGGCGCTGGACGATGCCACTCGCAAAGCCCTGCTCGACGAGCTGGAGCTGGGCCTGCAAGGCTACGCCTATCTGGAAGACGAATAAGCCTCTTGCTTGTTTACCCCGTCGGTGGAAATAACATGACGGGAATGAAAAAACGGCGCCTGCGGGCGCCGTTTTTGTTACCGGGGGCCATCCGGCGATATGACAGGGCACTCGGCCCGTCTTCATTCGGATAACCTATGGTGGCTCGGGGCATCCGCAGGCCACAGATCTGGCTGATATCTGTCCCTTTCAGCCGCTTCCCTTGATCTGCATCAAGCGTGAACCTCGGTGGTTATTTTACGGTCAGGAGTGATGTTGATGGGATGTAACAAAAGGATGTGCATATGGAACTGAAAAGGGACCCGAGATGCTATACCGACGTCTGTATCGACGGTAAGTGGTATCACTACGACCACTGCAGCACCAACGTCTACATGCTGATGGGGGGCGCTGCGCCGAGCCTTCAGCTGGCCTATGAGCCGAGCAGCGAAGAGGAGCTGATCGAGATGCTCCAGCAGCTGGGGCGCTTCTAAATCACCGAATTGATGTCTTGCCATATGGCCATCGGGCGCGTTGCCACGATGGCCACCACTCTTCACCGCTGTACCTTATCTCAGCGGGCTTTATTGCCCAATAACCCCTTGCCAATCTCCAGCATGGCTACGGCCGCGGCGTAGCTGCTATCGGACTTGCCAATCTCGTCCGCTACATAGAGAAAATTGGACTGGTACTTCTCGACGGCCTCCCGTGGACTGGTCGCATCAATAAAGTCCTCCTCCACCTCGAATCCTTGGGTCAGCAGTGCCGCCTTTTCACTCAAAAAAGTCGGAGATGCCATGTCGATAAAGGTGTATTGCTGCCGATTGGATGCCGGAATGGTAAAAAACTGGTATCTGGCCATGGGTAAATCCTCGCTTGAAGCGGGTGATAGATGACGTGACGCTGGTTTTAATCTGTGGTTCGCAGGCGGCTTGGTTTCCCTCGACATCATCGAGAGCGCGTGTCGGGAATGCCGCATTTTGTTTTCGTTCGAGACTACTTTGTTGGCGTTTGCCCGGCAAGTGGGTCGCAGAGATTTTCTGGATGATCCGAGCAACCGAGATGTTGTTGGCAGGGGCGAGACCGAGATAATGCCGGGCTCACGTTGAGCCCGGCTTGTCAGCGCTCTGTTACAGCACGAAGCTCTGTACCATGGCGCGCAGCTGTTCGGTGAGCTGGTGGATCTGGCGGGCGGCATCGCGGGCGGCGTTGGCCACTTGCAGCGCCTCGTCGCTGCCATCCGAGATGCGCACCACGTTGCGTTCGATCTCGTTGACCACTGCGCCCTGCTGCTCGATGGCGCTGGCGATGATGGCGTTGGTATCGACCATCCGATCCACCTTCTCGGTGATGGCGCCGAAAGCCTGTTTTGCCTCCTGCGCCAGCCCGACCCCCTCCTGCGCTTCATGGCTGGCCGCCGACATGGCGGTGACCGAGGCGCGGGCGCCGGATTGCAGCTGTTCAATCATCTGCTGGATCTCGACGGTAGCCCCCTGGGTGCGGTTGGCAAGAGATCGCACCTCGTCGGCCACCACCGCAAAGCCGCGACCCTGCTCACCGGCCCGGGCCGCTTCGATGGCAGCGTTGAGGGCCAGCAGGTTGGTCTGTTCGGCGATGCCACGGATCACGCTGATGACGCCGCCAATCTGGCTGCACTGCTGTTCCAGTTGGCCGATGGTGTCGGCGGTGCGCAGCACTTCGCGGTTGATATGGTCGATTGCCTTGATGGTGCGCTCCACCACATCCTCGCCCTGACCGACCACGTTCTGCGCCTCCTGGGTCATGCGGGCGGCTTGCAGGGCGTTGCCCGCCATGTCTTGGGAGGTGGCGGCCAGCTCCTTGATGGCGGTGGCGACTTGATGGGTCTCCCCTTGCTGATCGGCAATGACCTCCTGCGAGCGGCAGGTGCGCGCTTCGATCTCGGTGGCGCTCTCCACTACTGTGACGCCATTTTCACGCACTCGCAGCATCAGGGTGCGCAGGGTCTCCAGGGTCACGTTGTAATCCCGGCTGATGGCGGCCAGCTCGTCCTGACCGACGATCTCGATATGCTGGCTGAGATCCTGGGCGTTGACCCGGGCGGCGATATCACGCACCCGCCCTACGGTGTCGCGCAGGGAGAGATAGGCGCCGATCATCAGGTAGAGGTAGAGCAGCAAGCTGGCGGTTAGCGGCGCGGTGACCCACCAGAAGTGGCGTTGGTTGGCGGCCAGCCGCTGACGCAGGTCGGCCTCCAGCCGCTGGCGTACCTGGCCTGCCAGCGCGGTGATAGCCTCGTCCATCTTATCCCCCAGTGCCTGCACCTCCTTGGTGGAGAGCTGCACCAGCTGATCCTTCATCATCTTGTTTTCCATGGTCTCGATCCCCTGACGCACCAGCTGTATCAGAGCATCGGTCTGCTGACCCAGCTCGGCGCGGTAGGCCGGTTCAATCTGGTATAGCAGGGTCAGATCGGCCTCCAGCTCTTGCAGAGTGGCGCTGATCAGGTCGAGACGAAAACGCAGGCCGCTGTAGCCCTCGGCCTGAAACAGGCCGAAATCGGCGATGGTGGCGGCGCGATCCCGCACCTGGGCCAGCAGGTCGCGCAGTTGCGGCAACCGCTCGCTGGCGAGGATCACCATGTAGTAGGTACCGAGCGCCGGATCCTGGATCAGGCTGCTACTGGCGGTAATGTGCTTGTAGAGGTGGCGCACCTCGGTCAGCAGCTTGTCGTGACGCAGGTTGCTCTGCTCCACTTCCAGCTTGCCCGCTTCACTCTGCAGGGCGGCCCAGCCCTGCTGGATCACTTCAAAGGAGGGGTTGTTCTGGCTGGTGTCGGCAAAGGCTTGCAGGCTCTGATCAACTGTTTGTGCGGCTGCCTTGACCTGATCATCACCGACCGGATCCACCTCATGGGCGTGACGGGTTACCAGATTGCGATGGGTGAGCAGGGCTTGCTCGATGGCGGGAACGGGGGCGAGATTGACCACTCCCGCCAGCTCGCGGTTGGCCTGGACGTTGTCATCCTGCAGCCGCCCCAGCAGATTGGTCATGCTGTAGGCCAGTGGCAGCAGCATCAGACAGGACCAGAGCAGGAATTTGTATTTGAAGGAGAGCTGATTGCCCAGCCGGATGGCGGGGTTGAAAATCCATTTCATGTTAAGCCTCGATACCTGAGTGCGGGCGTGAGTCGTATTGCCTGAATAGTACTCCGAGCGGCCTCCCTTGGGTGATGGCCGGTTGCAAGTTGTGATCCCCTTGGCTTTTTACTTCCAGGCGGGACGCCGTCAGCCGAGCCAATAGAAAACGGGCCACCCGAAGGTGGCCCGAAGTCGATAAGGAGGGCGTTTGCAATCGATCAGTTGAACGCCAGGAAGGGCGAGACACAGAGCAGTAGGCCAGTGACGATGATGATGTAGAGGGAGGTGCCCTTGTACTTGTGCAGCGCCGGTACCTGATAGACCAGATAAGCCGGGATGAGGCAACCCACCATGCCGAAGATGGGGCTGCAGATGGAGGTGAAGCTCAGTACCGGTGCGTTGAGCACGATGGCCCCCCAGGAGAGCATGACGGTAAACACCATGATGCCCTTACCCACCAATCCCTTGTTGATGCGGTTTTCCGGCAGCACCCGGCGCAGCAGGTTCATCGCCAGACCCTGACAGGCTTCACGAAAGCCCAGATAGACGCCGAAGTAGGCGGTCATTACCGCAAAGATGTTGAGGGTGAGGCTCAGGAGCTTGAGGGTCTGGCCGGGCATCCCCTGGGCTACCATCGCCAGCGCGGAGATGTTCTCTTCGGAGGCTTTGACCGCCTGATCGTGGCCCATGGCCAGGGTGAAGGAGACCGCGTAGAAGAACACCACCACAAACAGGATGCCGAAGGCGATATTCATGGAGCGCATCGCCTTGAAGCGGGCCACTTCCAGCGACTTTTCCCGCGAGCGGTAGGAGATCACCATGGGGCTCAGGCTCTGGATAAAGAGGATGGAGGTGAGGGTAAAGGGGAGCATGATGATGGCATCCTTCATCCAGTCACCGGCGGCGGGCATGGCGGTGATGTTTGCCGCATCCCACTTGTCCACCATCATAAGGCCGAGCACGGCCACCACGCTGATCTTGGTCAGCACCATAAAGGTGGAGATCTTGAACAGCAGGTTTTCGCCGCGCGAGGCCAGTGCCACTAGACCGCAGATCAGCACCAGACCGTAGAGCGGGTTTTCGGAGAGCAGGCCGTCGGTGACGCCGAAGCTCTGCAGGAAGGAGGCGCTGTCATTGGTGATGGCGGTGGAGTAGACGAAGACCCAGATCACCAGCATCACGAAGTAGAGCGCGCCGAGCAGCACACCCCAGTTCTTGCCAAGGTAGCCGGTAATGACGCTGGGGTAATCCTTGCACTCCGGCGAAGTGGCCAGGGTGTTGATAAAGAGGCGCTGGAACATGTACATGGCGGGGTAGCCGATCACAGCCGAGAGCAGAAAGACCCACAAGCCCATCAGACCCACCTGTACCGGCAGGAAGACGATCCCCGCGCCGATGGCCATGCCGATGCTCATGATGATCCAGCCCCAGTCGGTGCTGTCGAAGCGAACCGCTTCTTTCCATTCCAGCGTGCCCATCACGGGGCTGGCGAGTGTAGTGCTATGCGCGTCCATTAAAACCTTCTTTTTTGTAGGGATGTGGGAAAGCGGCGCAAATATAGTTGAATGAAACTGTCATAAACAATGCCCATAAGAGTACTTTTGTTCAAATCAGGATGGTGATCACGGTTTATATTGAGGCCGAAAGGTGCCTTTAAACGCCATTTTTGTATCTTTTTGTTGAATGGATAAAATAAAAAGCAAATAATGTTGAACGGAACGAGATTCATGATTGCAAAAAAAATTGCACAAACAGGAGTGGCTATATGAAACGCATCATCACAGCAGCAGCGGCACCTGACGCTATCGGTCCCTACAGCCACGGCACTGCCTATGGCGACCTCATCTTTACCTCCGGTCAGTTGCCGGTCTGCAAGCAGCAGGGTGGTGTGGTGGAAGGGGGCATTGCCGACCAGACCCGCCAGTCACTGGAAAACCTGAAATCCGTGCTGGAAGCCGCTGGCGGCTCGCTGGATACCGTGCTCAAAACCACCTGCTACCTCGCCGAGATCAGCGATTTTGCCGCGTTCAACGAGGTCTATAAAGCCTATTTCCAGAAAGATTGTCCGGCGCGCAGCTGCTTCGCAGTGAAGGATCTGCCGATGGGCGTCAAGGTTGAAGTGGAAGCGATCGCCCATATCGCTCGTTAATGCTGATAAAAAGGTTCAAGTGATGAAACAAGCGTGGCAGCAGTATCTGCAGATTATTCAACAGGTTGTCAAACCAGCGCTGGGTTGTACCGAGCCAATCGCCGCCGCCTATGCCGCGGCTGTCGCCGCTCGGCAACTGGGGTGTGAGCCCGGTCGCCTCGAGGTTGCGGTGTCGGACAATCTCTATAAAAACTCGATGGGTGTTTATGTGCCGGGCACCGGCAAGATCGGTCTGGCCATTGCGGCCGCGGCCGGTGCCATCGGCGGCAACGCCGATGCCGGGCTGGAGGTGCTGGCCGCGATCCAGCCAGCACAGGTGGATCGTGCCCAGCAGCTGATCGATGCCGGCAAGGTGCAGGTGAGCCGCACCGCCGCCCCCGAGTTTATCTTCTGCCGCGTGACCGTTTATGGCACTGATGACAAGGGTGAAGAACACAGCGCCGAAGTGACCCTCTGCGGCGGTCATACCCGCATCGTCGAGCAGCGCCGCGATGGCGAGGTGACCTTCACCGCCGATCAGAGCCAGGGCGGTGCCACCGGTTCCATCTGCGACGGGGTAGATATCAGCATCGCCGCCATCTACGAGTTCGCCACTCAGGTGGAGTTCGAGCAGATCAGGTTCATCCTCAAAGCCTCGGAACTTAACGGCAAGCTCTCCGCCGAGGGGATGAACAACCCCTATGGCCTGGAGATTGGCCGCACCATGCAGCAGAACATCAATGCCGGTCTTATCGGCGAGGATGTGATGAACCGCATCGTGATGATGACGGCGGCTGCCTCCGATGCCCGCATGGGGGGCGCGACCCTGCCAGCCATGAGCAACTTTGGCAGCGGCAACCAGGGCATTGCCGCCACCATTCCGGTGATGGTGATTGCCGAGCGCTTTGCGGCCAGCGAAGAGCAGCTGGCTCGCGCCCTCATCATGAGCCATCTGGGCGCTATCTATATCAAGTCCCACTATCCGCCGCTGTCGGCCTTCTGTGGCAATACCGTGACCAGCGCGGCCGCCTCCATGGCCATGGTCTATCTGGCGGGCGGCAGCTTCGAGCAATCCTGCTTCGCCATCCAGAACGTGCTGAGCGACAGTGCCGGTATGGTATGTGACGGGGCGAAGGCTTCCTGCGCCATGAAGGTGAGTACCTCCTCCGGCGCGGCGGTGCGCGGCTTCCTGATGGCTCTCAACAGCCACTCGGTGTCGGGGCAGGGGATCGTCGCCGGCGACGTGGATCAGACCATCCGCAACGTCGGTCAGATGGTGAAGGAGGGCATGTCTGCCACAGACAGCACCATTATTGATATCATGTCCGCCTGATGTCCCTGTCGGTTGCTGCCCGGCGCCCATTGTCCGGCAGCAACCCTTGCAAGAAGGTCCCATTGTGAAGCTGCAAGAGTTGAGTCCGAGCGATTTTGAGATCCTCAAGTCGATGGAGAACATAGTGGACGGCATCGCCGCCATGTATGGCCAGCACACCGAAGTGCTGCTCCACAGTCTGGATGCGCGCAATCCCTCGATCGTCAAGATTGCCAACGGCCATATCACCGGCCGCAGTGTCGGCGCTCCCATCACCAACCTGGCGATGATGAAGCTCAAGAGCGGGCAGGATATCTCCAGCCCCTACATGACCAAGTGCGCCACCGGCAAGACCCTGCGCTCCATCACGACCGTGATCCGCAACGGGGAGCACAGGGCCATCGGGTTGCTCTGCATCAACAGCGACATGGATGCTCCGCTGCAATCCGTGCTGCGCACCATGATGCCGGAGTGTATGCATTCCCACGAGAGCCATGCCACCCCGGAGGTGTTCGCCCGCAACATCGACGAAGCGCTCAACAGCACCATAGATACCGTCAGTGCCGAGGTGCGCGGCAACGAGGCGGTGCCTCCGTCCCAGAAGACCCGGGTCATCGTCAACCAGTTGCACGACATGGGGATCTTCGAGCTTAAAGACAGTGCCCAGATCGCCGCGCGCCAGCTCGGGATCTCGGTCCACTCCATCTACCGCTATCTGCGGGAGATCAAGAAGGGCTGAGCCGATACACTCTAGCCAAATTGGCAGCAAACGGGTCAGCCTTGACCCGTTTTTTACGCCCGCTTTAGCCTCTCTGTTTGGGCCATCCTTCTGGCTCATCTGCTATCATCACCCCCCTTTATTTTTCTATCTCTCTGAACGTGCTGGAGAAATCATGTCTCGACTCATCTATCTGCTGCGCCATGGCCAGACCCGATTCAATGCCGAGCTGCGTCTGCAGGGGCGTTGCAACTCCGAGCTGACCGACAAGGGCGAGGCGCAAGCCATCGCCATGGGGCGGCGCCTTGCCACCGAACTGGCGGATCCCGCCCGCTGGACCGTCTATGCCAGCCCGCTCGGTCGCGCCCGTCAGACTGCACTGCTGGTGTGCGAGCAGTTGGGGCTGTCAGCTGATCGCATCATCTGGGACGATCGCTTGATGGAGCTGGGGATGGGGGAGTGGGAGAGCTGCCAGATCCCGGTGCTGCGGCTCGCTCATCCCGAGCTCGATACCGGCAAGGGGGACTGGTATCTGCAGGCACCGGGGGCCGAGAGCTTCGAGAGCATTCAGCGTCGAGCACACCAGTGGTTGCAGGATCCTGCCATCGCCGAGCGGGCCATTGTTATCTCCCACGGTCTGCTCGGTGCCATGTTGCGCGGCGTCTATGCCGATCTCGACTATGAGGCGACCTGGTCACAGGAGTTGCCCCAAGATGCCTTCTATAAGCTGCAGGATGGCCACATCACTCGCATTGCCTGCTAGTTTCGTGGACGTTGCCGCCATCAGTTCATGGACGATGCAGGCTGCAACACGCTACGGATTTTGCTTTGCGAAGATTAGACATCAACGAAATGATGAATAGACTCAAAAAGCGCATTATCAATAAGGGCATTAGCCCTTCTTCTGCGGTGATGTGTTTAAGGTCTGGTTTTGCGAACAGGTTGCAACTTGCATTGCACTATGGTGCACAGACCGCGCTTTTTAATGAGGTAAGCGGGTGATTGTATTGAAATGAGTGGTCGCGTGATGCTTGGTGTATCAATTGCATATTAAACGACCAGTGGCCTGAGTATGAGGACGACACCATGAAAGGGATCTCGGTTCGTAGCAAATTATTGATGCTGGTTGTGGTACCGCTGTTTTGTATGATTTTGCTGTGCACTCTCTCCCTTTGGGGGATGCGCCTGATGAATCAGGCTGCCCATCAGGTGAATGAAGAGGAGGTGCAGCAGTTATCCGAACTGAAGCTGATTTCAGACTTGTATGCGGTCAGTGTCGTTGATGCGATCAATAAAGCGCATGTTGGATTAATCACCCGTGAAGAGGCAAAACGTTCCGTTACTGAAGCGCAGTTAAAAGCCGCAACGGAATGGAAGCGTTACATGGCCCAGAAGATGTCTGCGGAAGAGCGGGCGATAGCGGAGTCTGCCCAGGTATTGATGAACAAAGCCGACATTACACTGGATGGTATTCAGAGTGATCTTTCATTAAAAGCTCCTCTTGATAAGGCAATTCATCAGTTATACAGCACGGTTGATCCTTTTAATGAGGAGCTGGGCAAGCTGGTTGAACTCCAGCTGAGATTTGCAGATGAGCATGTTGGTACCCTGGAAAGTCTGGCCGTTGATTTTTCATTTGCCTTCCTCTCCATTACCGGGATTGCCCTGTTCGCTTTATCCGTGCTGGGGATCTGGATTTTTCGCGGGATCAGTCAACCGCTCACCGCTTTGCGCAGAGCGCTTTACAAATTGCAGCATGAGCAGGATTTGACCGTCACCGTCCCCGTCATTCGGGAAGATGAATTGGGGCAAGTCGCACGGGCGCTGAATGATATGGTTAGCCATTTCCGCAGATTGATTGGCGAAATGGATGACGTGGCCGAACAGTTATCGACAGGCGCCGATGCACTGAACGAGCTGGGGCTAACCAGTGCAGAGCAAATGGCCCAGCAGCGTCTGGAGACAGATCAGAGCGCTGCGGCGATGAATGAGATGAGCGCAACGGTTAACGAAATCGCTCAAAATACAAACAGTGCTGCAATTGCCGCCCGTCAGGCTGAAAACAAGGCAGAAGAGGGGCAAGCGGTTGTCAAGGAGACCATTGGGAATATGGCTCTGCTCTCTGGTCAATTGCAAAATACATCCACTGTGCTGCAAAACCTGGCTATCGAAAGCAATAACATTACCCAGGTGATGGGGGTTATTCGCTCGATTGCCGAACAAACCAATTTACTGGCACTGAATGCGGCCATCGAAGCCGCCAGAGCTGGTGAGCAGGGGCGTGGCTTCGCGGTGGTGGCTGATGAAGTCCGGGTACTTGCTCAGCGCACCCAAAACTCTACCGGAGAAATCCAGAACACCGTCAATCGCCTGCAACAGAATGCAACTATGGCTGTTGATAGTATGAATATCGGATTATCTGAAGTGGAGAAGACGAATACCCTGATGCTGACCTGTGGCGTCTCTTTGGAAGAAATTGTGAGTGCGGTGGATGATCTGAATAATCTCAATGTGCAAGTCGCTGCTGCAGCCGAAGAGCAAAGCAAAGTCACCGAAGAGATGACGCGCAGCATGGTCAATATTGCCGATATCGCAGTACATACCTCGGACTCGGCAGCCCATGTATCGGCCAAGTGTCAGCGTCTTGATGAGATGGCCAAGTCAATGAGAACACAGATTAATCATTTTAAATGGCGCTCACATGCCGCTTGATATAGTTCGATGACATTACCCCCAGGCCCCGAGAGTTCGGGGCCTTTTTGTATCATGTTGTTCGTACTGCACCTGTGTTGAAACATGTCATCGGTTTCCATAGATATGGGAAGATTCATTACCGGACTGATGAAGTGACGCTTTCCGAAAAATTGTGCATTTTTGACGGCAGCTGTCACCCTGAATGGCCATTTTTGCCGCAGTTCAACACATCAGAGCACCTTATCGCGGCAAGATGAGGTATCTTATGCCCCGATTTCATCCATTAAACGGATCCGAGACCCCATATGATCATCAAACCCAAGGTTCGCGGCTTTATCTGCACCACCACTCATCCGGTCGGTTGTGAAGCCAATGTTCGTCGCCAGATCGCTTATACCAAGGCCAAGGGCACCATCGAGAATGGTCCCAAAAAGGTGCTGGTGATCGGCGCTTCCACCGGTTATGGCCTGGCCTCCCGGATTGCGGCTGCCTTCGGTAGCGGCGCCGCCACCCTCGGCGTCTTCTTTGAAAAAGCGGGCACCGAGTCCAAGACCGGTACCGCTGGCTGGTACAACTCTGCCGCCTTCGACAAGGCAGCCAAAGAGGCGGGCCTCTACGCCAAGAGCGTCAACGGCGATGCCTTCTCCAACGAGTGCCGCGCCAAGGTGATTGAGCTTATCAAGCAGGATCTGGGTCAAATCGATCTGGTTGTCTACTCCCTGGCCTCTCCGGTGCGCAAGATGCCGGAAACCGGCGAAGTGGTGCGCTCTGCCCTCAAACCGATCGGTGAGGTCTACACCACCACCGCCATCGATACCAACAAGGATCAGATCATCACCGCCACCGTCGAGCCGGCGAACGAAGAAGAGATCCAGAACACTATCACCGTCATGGGCGGTCAGGATTGGGAGCTGTGGATGGCTGCCCTGCGTGATGCCGGCGTGCTGGCTGACGGCGCCAAGTCCGTGGCCTACTCCTACATCGGTACCGATCTGACCTGGCCAATCTACTGGCATGGCACTCTGGGCCGCGCCAAGGAAGATCTGGACCGCGCCGCTGCCGCCATCCGTGGCGATCTGGCAGCCAAGGGCGGCACCGCTCACGTGGCCGTGCTCAAATCCGTGGTGACCCAGGCTTCTTCCGCCATTCCGGTGATGCCGCTCTATATCTCCATGGCTTTCAAGATCATGAAGGAGAAGGGCATTCACGAGGGTTGCATGGAGCAGGTGGATCGCATGATGCGCACCCGTCTCTACGCGTCCGACATGGCGCTGGACGAGCAGGCTCGCATCCGCATGGATGACTGGGAACTGCGTGAAGATGTGCAGCAGACCTGCCGCGACCTGTGGCCATCTATCACCAGCGAAAACCTCTCCGAGCTGACTGACTACACCGGCTACAAGCAGGAGTTCCTGCGCCTGTTCGGTTTCGGTCTGGATGAGGTCGATTACGATGCGGATGTAAATCCGGATGTGAAATTCGACGTGGTCGAGCTCTGAGTCTGACTCAAGTGAAAACAGGGCCCCGCGGGGCCCTGTTTTTTTGGCAAACATTCCGCTAATTTGCGGAATTTTATTATCAGCGATCACCTTTTTCCCATATCAAACCCGCTAGTCTTGCGCTGATCGGATCACAGACGGCATTGCCGAGGTACGGAAGCTATGACCACTCCAAACGAGGCGCCCAAGAAGCGCCAACTCCCCACTGTTTATACCCTGCTTTTCATCATCATCGCCCTGATGGCCGCCCTGACCTGGGTGCTGCCAGCGGGCAAATATGACTATGTCACCGCCAAGACCCAGCAGCCGGTGGCGGCAGCGGCCGTGGCCGATTACAGCGGCGACGAGCGGCTGTTGCCGGTGCCCGGCAGCTACACCGAGTTACCCGCCCACCCGCAAGGAGTGTTCGAGGTGCTCAAAGCCCCCATTCAGGGCTTTCACAAGGCCGCTGATGTGGCGCTGTTCGTGCTCATCATCGGCGGTTTTCTCGCGGTGACCATGCAAAGCGGTGCGCTTGATGCCGGGGTTGGGGCCATTGTGCGTGGCTTTGCCGGGCGTGAGCGGCTGCTAATTCCTGTGTTGATCGCCCTGTTTGCCCTCGGCGGCTCCACCTTCGGCATGGCGGAGGAGACGGTAGCCTTCTGGGCGCTGATCGTGCCGGTGATGATGGCGGCGGGCTTCGATCGCATGGTGGCGGCGGGGATCATCCTGCTCGGCTCCGGGGTTGGGGTGCTCGCCTCCACCGTCAACCCGTTTGCCACCGGTATTGCCTCCGGTTTTGCCGGTATCCCCATCGGCGAAGGGATCGGTTTGCGGGTCATCCAGTGGCTGCTACTGGTGATCTTCGCCTCCTGGTTCGTGATGCGCTACGCCAAGCAGGTGCAACAGGACAGATCCCGCTCCGTGCTGGCCGACATCGTCTATGACGACGAGTTCTCCCAGATGAAGAGCGGCAACCTCGCCTTCACCGGCAAGCAGAAACTCACCATGCTGGTCTTCTTCGGCACCTTCCTGCTGATGATCTATGCGGTGGTGCCCTGGTCGGATTTGGGGATCGACGTGCTGCCCACCTTTGGCTGGTGGTTTGACGAGCTATCCACCCTGTTCTTCAGTGCCTCCATCCTGATTGCGCTGATCAACCGGATGCCGGAGTCCAACTATGTGGCGACTTTCCTGAGCGGCGCTCGGGATCTGATCGGGGTGGCACTGGTGGTTGCGGTGGCGCGCGGCATCTATGTGGTGATGGAGCAGGGCGTCATCATCGACACTATTTTGCATTGGGCTGAAGGGCTGGTGAGCGGGCTTTCCTCGTCGGTCTTCATCCTGATGGCCTATCTGGTACACATCATCCTGAGCTTCTTCATCCCCTCCACCTCGGGGCTGGCGACGGTCTCCATGCCGCTGATGGGGCCGCTGGCCGACTTCTCCGGCATCTCCCGGGATCTGGTGATCACCGCCTATCAGTCCGCCTCCGGCTGGATCAACCTGTTTGCCCCCACCGCCGCCCATCTGGTGGCGGGTCTGGCGCTCGCCAAGATCCCCTACGATCGCTTCGTGCGTTGGGTGCTGCCATTTATCATCGGTGTGGCTCTCATCACCATGGCGGTACTGGTGGCTGGTGCCCTGCTGCACGGCTGATTGCACGGATAAAACCACAGATAACAAAAAGGCTCCCGCGGGAGCCTTTTTCATGAGCTTTGCTTACTGCTTGTAGCCCTTGAGGAAGCGAGCGAGGCGGCCGATGGCATCCTCCAGCTCCTCTTCGCGGGGCAGGAACACCAGCCGGAAGTGATCCGGCGCCGGCCAGTTGAAGCCGGTGCCCTGTACCAGCAGCAGCTTCTCTTGCTGCAGCAGGTCGAACACCATCTTCTGATCGTCGCGGATGTCATACACCTTGGGGTCGAGGCGCGGGAACATGTAGAGCGCCCCCTTGGGTTTGACGCAGGAGACCCCGGGGATCTCGTTCAAGAGCTCCCATGCCTTGTCTCGCTGCTTGCGCAGGCGGCCGCCCGGCAGGATCAGCTCGTTGATGCTCTGGTAGCCGCCAAGCGCAGTCTGGATGGCGTGCTGCATCGGCACGTTGGCACACAGCCGCATGGAGGCCAGCATCTCCAGCCCTTCAATGTAACCGCGGGCACGGCCTTTTGGACCGGTGATGACCATCCAGCCCTGACGGAAGCCGCAGGCACGGTAAGCCTTGGAGAGGCCGTTGAAGGTTACCACCATCACATCGTCGCATAGAGTGCAGACGCTGGTGTGGGAGATGTCGTCGTAGAGGATCTTGTCGTAGATCTCGTCGGCGAAGATGATGAGGTTGTGCTGGCGGGCGATCTCGATCACTTCCAGCAGGAACTCGCTGCCGTAGACGGCACCGGTCGGATTGTTGGGGTTGATCAGCACCAGGCCGCGGGTGCGCGGGGTGATGCGAGCGCGGATGTCGTCGAGATCCGGATACCAGTCAGCTCCTTCATCGCAGCGGTAGTGCACCGCATGGCCACCGGAGAGAGTGACGGCCGCGGTCCAGAGCGGGTAGTCGGGGGAGGGCACCAGCATCTCGTCGCCATTGTTGAGCAACGCCTGCATCGCCATCACGATCAGCTCGCTGGCGCCATTGCCAATGTAGATGTCGTCGATATCGACCTTGCGCATCCCTTTTTGCTGGTAGTACTGCATCACCGCTTTACGGGCAGAGAAGAGCCCCTTGGAGTCGCAGTAGCCCTGGCTCAGTGGCATGTTGAGGATCACATCCTTGATGATCTCTTCCGGCGCATCAAAGCCGAACGGGGCCGGGTTGCCGATGTTGAGCTTGAGAATGCGGTGGCCTTCGTCTTCGAGACGGCGAGCCTCTTTATGCACCGGGCCGCGGATGTCATAGCAGACATCGTCGAGCTTGTGCGACTTGTCGATTGTGAACATGGTGACAGTGATTCCTTCCCCACAGGGACGCGTTGGCGAAAAAGGCGATTTTTAGTATCAAATTTCTTTTCCCCTATTCTTCACAGAATTGAATGCTAGAACAATCCTCTTTTTAGAAGAACTCCCTGATTTTTAGCCCTAAAACAGGGTTGCTAGAACGTTAAATTCAGCACGATATTTGGTGCTAACCAAGGTTAACTAGTGAAACATGGGGAACGAATTAACAATGCTGCCTGACTGTGTTGCAATATCCGGATCCTGTGGCACGATTGGCTTGTGTAAAAAATCGTCTTCGTCCCCCTTTTCGATGAGTTGAATGGCACTCATGGTGTCATCTTTATGTGGTTCGCTCATCGGCGTTCACTTCTGCGAGGTTTTCCCATGCAAGCACCCGTTCCTGGCCGCTATCGCCACTTCAAGGGGGGTTACTATCAAGTGCTTGCCCTGGCTTTGCATACCGAAACCCAGGAGCAGCTGGTCATTTATCAATCCGAGCAGGATGGTCAGGTCTATGCCCGTCCCGTCGCCATGTTTATGGAGTGGATTGAGCATCAGGGGCAGGTTGTCAGCCGTTTTGCCCCGGCAGGAGACTGACCATGCCTCTGTTTTTATCGCTCAAGGGATGAGCACTCGAGCTAAATGGTGTCACAAGTTGTCGCATGACGCCCTTGGGTATGAGATGTGTAGCCAGCTGTCTTAATGATAAATCCCTTATCTAATCAACTAATTGTGACGAATATCACATTCAGTGAAACCTGCCTGCCGGGTTCGCAATCTGGACTCACACTCCCATAATGCTGCGCTTGTTCAAGCATGGGCCATTCTCGGGTCTTATTCGGTGTTATCTCAAATGGGAGAAATAATGTGAAACCTGTTGCTGCTGAGTTTATGGGCACTTTCTGGCTGGTATTGGGCGGGTGCGGCAGTGCCGTGCTGGCTGCAGCCTTCCCTCACGTCGGGATTGGTCTGCTGGGGGTCTCGCTGGCTTTCGGTCTGACCGTGCTGACCATGGCGTTTGCCATCGGCCATATCTCCGGTTGCCACCTCAATCCGGCCGTGACCGTCGGTCTGTGGGCGGGTGGCCGTTTTCCGGCATCCGGTGTACTGCCTTATATCGTGGCGCAAGTGCTGGGTGGCATTGCCGCCGCTGCCGTGCTTTACGTGATTGCCAGCGGTCAGGCCGGGTTTGATCTCTCTGCCGGTTTTGCTTCCAACGGCTACGGTGAGCACTCTCCGGGTGGTTACAGTCTGACTGCCGCACTGGTGTGCGAAATGGTGATGACCGGTTTCTTCCTGTTCGTCATCATGGGCGCCACCGATAGCCGTGCGCCTGCCGGTTTCGCGCCGATCGCCATCGGTCTGTGCCTGACCCTGATCCACCTCATCAGCATTCCGGTGACCAATACCTCGGTCAACCCGGCCCGCAGTACCGGTGTTGCGCTGTTTGTCGGTGACTGGGCTATCAGCCAGCTGTGGCTGTTCTGGGTTGCCCCGATTGTCGGTGCCATTCTGGGTGCGCTGGCTTATCGCCTGGTGGCGACTGAGCAGAAGTAATCATTTGCGAAACAAAGTGTGGTATCGACACGCCTGCGGGCGTGTTTTTTGTTTCTGGAGGGGCGAGAAAAGAGCATTAACCGAGGCTAACCTCAGAGCCCTTTGGCCTGCAGCATCTCTTTGTAGCGCAGATGGAGGAGCTGGACACGCTCCACATAGGCACGGGTTTCCGCATAGGGCGGGATACCGCCATGTTTTTGTACGGCGCCCGCGCCGGCGTTGTAGGCCGCGGTCGCCAGCGCCACGTTGCCATCATATTGCTTGAGCAGTCCCGCCAGGTATTTCACCCCGCCGAAGATATTCTGCTCCGCCAGCAATGCATTGCCGACCCCCAACTCCCGCGCCGTGGCGGGCATCAGCTGGGTCAGGCCCATCGCCCCCTTGCGGGAGACCGCCAGAGGATTGAAAGCGGATTCCGCATGGATCAGCGCCCGGATCAGCGCCGGCTCAACTTGATAGGTTTTGGCGGCCGCCTTGATGGTGCTGGCATAGTCATAGAGAAACAACCCTGTGGTCTGCCAGTTGACGCTGGATTTGGGGTCGCAGGCGAAGCAGTCGTTGAACAGCAGCAGCTCGTAATGGCCCTCTTCGGGCGCCATGTCGGAGTAGCGAACCACCCCGTTTTGTTGCACCGATTTATAGACCTGGATCTGCTTCTTGCCGTTGGTGGCGACTGCCGCTGTTTGAGCTGTGTCGGGTTGTGAGGCGGGAGTGGCATCTTTGCTCGGACGCAAGGGGGAGGGAGCGGCGGTCAGGAAGATCACCTCCGCGGGGGGGGGAGTCTGACTCCATCCGCTCAGGGGGATCAACAACATATGGCTTGCCAGCATCCATGCTTTCAACCCTGATACTCCTTCTTGTGATGACCATGTTGAGTAAAGCATCATGACGAGGGCAGAACAAGCGGCCAACAGGGGGCAAATGATCCGATTCGGTGACCGGGATCAAAGTATCCGCCGCAATAAAGGATTGTCATCATAAAGCACGGTTTTGGCCGTCAGGCGGTGGGTCATGGCCTCTTCCACCGGGTAAGCAAGCTGCCCACGACGTCCGCTTTTTTGTTGACGAAAGGCATGCTATCGTGCTGGCGTCATGTGGTCGGATTAGCGCACCGTATCTGGCACTAATAACTGATTATCAAAGGATTTGTCTGTGACAAGCAAGCTGGCGATGGAACTCACTTTCGAAGAGTACTGCGACGCCGACCTCTCCCTTATCAGGGACTATTACGAGACGACGTTTTCCCACTATGTGCCGGATCTGGCCGAGCGGATCTTTGTCGTACGTGATGCTCACTGGCTGGTGGGGGCGGTACGGCTGCGGGACGAGGAGGAGTTTTACCATCTGTGCGGCTTTCGCCTGTTGCCCCACTACCAGTCGCTGGGATTGGGGTCACGGCTGCTGCAGCACGCCTGTCACGGTCTGTTGGACAAACCTGTGGTCTGTCAGGCGCTGCCCTTCGAGAAGCCTTTCTATCTCAAGGCCGGGTTTGCCGATATGCCCCTCAATCAATTGAGCGGGTCGCTCTTCTCCCTCTACGAGCGGCAGCAGCAGCAGGGGTATCAGGTGGAGCTGCTGGTACGGGATACCACCCAGCCCCTCCTGAATTGAGCGGTTTAGCGGGGTTTGGTCAGCAGGTGGATCTTGCCCGGTGACAGCTCCAGCCCCAGCAGATTCTCCTTCAGCCAGGCCTGATCCGGATCCTTGTCATTGAGTTTGTAGACCGGTTTGGTCTCGAGCCGCTTCTCCATGCTCTGCAGCAGCATGTTGAGCATCAGCCCGAACTTCTTCTCGGCCGCCTCTGGCTCCAGCTTGTACTCCACCAGCTTCATGTTATCGAGAAACAGCGCGCTCTGGCTCTTGTCATAGCGGGGTCTCGCCTCATAGGTCATCTGCAGGCGGGCGTCATATTCGGTATTGTCTGGCAGGGCGATTTTGAGCTTGCCCTTGCCATAGACCCGGGCGGTATCGGGGCGTTGGCGACCGATCTGGACATCGCTCTGCTCAAGCGTCACATGGGCCTTGATGATGCCCGGCAGCTCCAGCTGTTTGTCGACTTGCACCTGAGATTGCAGGTACTGGTTTATCTGTTGCTCATTGATGTCATATGAGCCTTGGCCTAGCATGGCCAGGCTGAGCAGCATAGATTGCAGGATCATGCGTGCGACCTGATAGAATGGATTTGCCTTACAGCATACCATCCCGGCCGGTTGGGATCTGCCCACCGCGCTGTTTGTCGATTAGAAGGAGTCCCCGTTGTTTAACGGTCTGGAACACGATCTTCAACTGCTGTTTTCCCGTTTTCTGGGTTGGCTGCTACTGCTTTTTCATACCGTGATTGTCACCGGTGTGTCGTTTCGGGTGGTGATGAAACGCCGTCCCATTGGGGTGTCGCTGGCCTGGCTGGCGCTGATCTATGCCATTCCGTTTGCCGGGGTAGGCTTCTATGTGCTGTTTGGTGAAATAAAGCTGGGGCGCCGCCGTGCCGAGCGCGCCCAGGCCATGTATCGCCCTTATGCCATCTGGATCCGGCAACTGGCCCGTCTGTTCCCGCAGCACTGCTGCGAAGTGGGCGCCAAGGCACAGCCGCTGCACGATCTCATCCAGGGACGGCTCGCCATGCCGATGCTATCCGGTAACCGCATGACCTTGCTCAACAAGCCGGACTGGATCTTGCGCGAGATTGCCCAGGATATCCGTCGCTCGACGCTCTCCTGCTATCTGGAGTTTTATATCTGGCATCCGGGCGGCGATGCCGACGAGGTGTGCGAGGCGCTGATTGAAGTGGCGCAACGCGGCGTGGATTGTCGCTTGCTGCTCGATTCGGTGGGCAGCAAGCAGTTCTTCCGCTCCCACTGGCCCAAAAAGCTGCGCAAGGCGGGGGTCAAGCTGGTGGAGGTGCTGCCGGTCGGCGCCTGGCGTATTCTGTTCCAGCGTCAGGATCTGCGGATGCACCGCAAGCTGGTGGTGATTGATGACAGGGTGGGTTACACCGGCTCCATGAACATGGTGGATCCCCGTTTCTTCAAACAGGATGCCGGGGTCGGCCAGTGGGTCGACATCATGATCCGGGTGCAGGGGCCCATGGTGCCGCTGATGTGGTCGATCTTTGTCTGGGACTGGGAGATGGAGACCGGCGAGCGGCTGCTCGACAGTCTGCAGCATGAGCCGGAGGCCTGGCCCCAGACCAACTATCGCGCCCAGCTGATCCCGTCCGGTCCCTTCGTCGGCGGCGACTGCATCCAGCAGAGCCTGCTGCTGGCCATCTATCAGGCACGCAGCCATCTGGTGCTGACGACCCCTTACTTTGTGCCCGACGATCCGCTGGCGGCCGCACTCAGTTCGGCAGCGGCGCGCGGGGTACAGGTGCAGCTGGTGTTGCCGGCACGCAACGACTCCATCATGGCCAATTACGCCTGCAACGCCTTTATGGAGGAGCTGCTGGCGGCCGGGGTGGAGATCTACCGCTACGATGCCGGTCTGCTCCATACCAAGAGCGTGCTGGTGGATGATGACTTCGCGCTGGTGGGGACGGTCAATCTGGATCGGCGCAGCCTCTGGCTCAACTTCGAGGTGACCCTGCTGGTGGATAACCCCTCGTTCGTGGCCCAGATGACCCGACTGGTGCAGGGCTATATGGCGGAAGCCACCCCGATGACCCTGGCCCAATGGCAGGCCCGCCCCTGGTACAAGAAGGCGATGGAGAACATCTTCTATCTCTTCAGCCCCTTGCTGTGATGTTGTGGCGAGCCGCAAGAAAGTGGACTCGCCATCTGATTGGACTTGCCTAGCCCCGAGTCCGCCCCGTAGAGTGCAGTGACAACTCCCTGGAGACACATGGATATATGAAAAAGATAGTGGCCCTCGCCGTGGGTGCGGCACTGGTAGGTGGTGGTCTGGCTGCGTGCTGGTACACGGGCAACAGCTTCGACAACATCATGGCGGAGCAGATCGCCAAGGTAGAGCAAGAGACCGGTATCGACATGCAGTGGCAGTCGGGTAGCAGCAACCTCTTCACCCGTGACGGGGTCCTGAAGGTCGTGGTGACGCCGGAGGAGCTGGCTGCCATTGACAGCGAGCTGGAGGGCAGTCAGCCCATCGAGTTGCAACTTGTGGTCAAGAGCCAGATCCTGCCGCTATACATCAAGAGCCACTTCCTGCTCGATACCCATAATGGCACTCTGGCGCCAGTCTTTACCGCACTGGGCATGGAGCAGTGGGAACTCGGTCTGGAGTCGGTCACCAGTCTCTGGACCCAGGGTAACAGCAGCCGTTTCTGGGCCAATGAATTCAAGATCAAACAGGGGCTGGACGAGTTCAGCTTCCTGCCCCTGAGCGGCGAGTTCCACGGCAATCTGGAGGGGAATGGTCACCTCACCATGACCTGGCAGGGGATGACGGTCCATGAAGAGCAGAGCAAGATGGACTTGGTGCTGGCCGACCTGAAAGGGAGTGCCGACATTGCCGAGATCAGCGGTGTGCTCCTCTCGCCCCAGAGCGAGATGACCCTCTCGGCCCTCACGGTACAACTGCCTGACAGCGTCAAGGTCGCCCTGCAGGGGATGACAACCGAGACTCAGCTGACCGGTGATGATGCCCAGACCCTCTCCAGCAGCTATCAGATGAAAATTGCCAAGCTGGATCTGGAGAACGAGACCGACACCCTGGCGGTGACCGACAGCAAGTTGGCGCTCAACCTCAACGGTCTGGATCTGGAAGGGTATCAGGGGCTGCAGGCCGCCGGTGGCAAGGGGGTTGAAGATGCAGCCATCCAGCAGGCGCTGGGCAAGATGCTCAAACGTGGTGCGACCCTGGAGCTGGCCGATCTCAGCGCCAAGCTCAACGGTGAGGCGGTGACCATGAAGGGGGACGTGAAGCTGGCCTCCACCTCGCTGGAGCAGCTGTTCAACAGCGACGCGGGCATGCAGGCCCTCTCCGGCGTGCTGCATGCCAGCCTCAGCGACAAGCTGGGCAAGGCGGTGCCGCAACTGGCCCCCATGCTCGATCAGCTGACCCTGATGGGTTATCTGAAGGCCGACAAGCAAGCGCTGACCTCCGAGCTGAAGCTGGAGAAGGGCGCGGTGACGGTAAACGATCTGCCGCTCTGACACATGATGTAGAAACAACAACGGCTCCCGCGGGAGCCGTTGTTGTTTCTGGCGTTTGCATATGGGCCGTGTGGGCGAATTACTTGAAGACCACCGTCTTGTTGCCGTAGACGAACACCCGTTCGTTCAGTACCAGCTCCAGCGCGCGGCTCAGCACCGATTTCTCCACATCCCGACCCGCCTTGGCCATGTCGTCCGCACTGAAGGCGTGACCGACGTGGATCACGTCCTGTTCGACAATGGGGCCTTCATCCAGATCGTCGGTCACGAAGTGGGCGGTGGCACCGATCAGTTTGACGCCGCGATCAAATGCCTGCCGGTAGGGGCGGGCACCGATGAAGGCGGGCAGGAAGGAGTGGTGGATGTTGAGGATCTTGCGCGGATAGGCCTCGACGAAGCTCGGGGTCAGCACCCGCATGTACTTGGCCAGGATCACATAGTCAGGCTCATAGCTGTCGATAATGGCGCGAACCTGCTCTTCATGTTCGGTCCGGCTCAGATCATCGTGACTGACGGTGTGGAACGGGATATCGAACTTGCCGGTGAGCTCGGCCAGGGTGTCGTAGTTGCCGATCACCGCGACGATATCCATATCCAGCGCGCCCGCGTAGTTCTTCATCAGAATATCGCCGAGGCAGTGGGTCTCTTTGGTCACCAGAATGACGATACGCTTCTTGCCCGCCTTGACCAGACGGCGCTGGGCGCCGGTGGGCAGGGCATCATCGAGGTCGGCCAGCAGGGTCTCGTCGTTGAAGCGCCCCTCCAGCTCGGTACGCATAAAGAAGCGGCCATTCTCGTGATCCACAAACTCATCGTTCTTGATGATGTTGAGCTGGTGCTTGTAGCAGATGTTGGTGATCTTGGCGATGAGCCCTTTGGCATCCGGGCAATCCGTGAGCAGTATTTTCTTTTCCATCTCTGTCATTTTCCGTTTGTGGTGTTGGCGCTGCTGTCTGCGCCGGCAGCGTTGTTCAGGCTCTCTTTTCGGGCCCTGTTTTTTGGTTTCGGGAACTATGCCATAAACCGATCCGCGCCATAAAGAAATTCACCAGTCATAGCCTCGCACGCTGGCGAGCAGGCCGCAGAGCGGGATCCCGGGCGCAATGTTGAAACGCTTTTCAGCCTGCGGGAGATTTTGGCTGGTATCTGCAACCGTTTTTCTTTAGGCTGTCTGCGCTTATTCTCAGGGCGGGGTGCAATTCCCCACCGGCGGTATCCCGATTGACTCGGGGAGCCCGCGAGCGCCCGACTTGGCTGATTGCCAGGTCGGGGTCAGCAGATCCGGTGAGATGCCGGAGCCGACGGTCATAGTCCGGATGAAAGAGGATAAGACAGACCTTGCCGTGTTGCCCCTTGTGGGCTGGCCGCCGCATGCCCGTCTCTGTCTGCCTTTCCATGCCCTGATTCTGGTCCTTGTCTTGTTTAGGAGTTTTACCATGAATCAGTCTCTACTCAGTGAATTCGGTGATCCCGTTGCCCGTGTCGAAGCGGCCCTGTCTGCCTTGCGTGCCGGAGGCGGCGTGCTGGTGGCCGACGATGAAGACCGAGAGAACGAGGGCGACCTCATTTTCGCCGCTGAATCCATGACCAATGAACAGATGGCGCTGATGATCCGCGAGTGCTCCGGCATCGTCTGCCTCTGCCTGCCCGACGAGCGGGTTCGCCAGCTCGAACTGCCAATGATGGTGGAAGCCAACTCCAGCCACTACCAGACCGCCTTTACCGTGACCATCGAAGCGGCGCAGGGGGTCACGACCGGTGTCTCGGCGGCTGATCGCATCACCTCCATCCGTGCAGCCATCGCAGACGGCGCCAAACCGGGTGATCTGCACCGCCCGGGTCATGTTTTCCCGTTGCGTGCGCGAACCGGTGGGGTGCTTACCCGTCGTGGTCATACCGAAGCGACGGTCGATCTGATGCAGCTGGCTGGCCTCAAACCGTTTGGTGTGTTGTGTGAATTGACCAAAGAAGATGGCTCGATGGCGCGTCTGCCAGATCTGGTTGCGTTCGGTCGCAAGCACCAGATGCCGGTGCTGACCATCGAGGATCTGGTGCAATATCGTCAATTGTTGTCAGAACGTACAGCCTGAGCCTCATACGAAATTGTAATAAGGCAAAAATTTGGTTAACCTTTGTCCGTGCCCCCACCACACGGCACTCATTTTTTAGACGAATCTGGACAAAAACTGTTCATTCAAAAAAAAATGAGGGTTTTAATGCATTTATCTGTGGTGGGGACTATGCAAAGTAGGATTTTTTTGTGCCATAATCACGCCGCTTGCTAAACGTCTGGCGAGTTCAAGGGAGCTTTAAAAATGAAAAAATTGTTGTTGGTAGGTGTTGTTGGTCTGTCCGCTCTGCTGGGTGGTTGCGCAAACACTAGCGAACTGGAAACTTCCGTTCAGAATCTGTCTAACAAAGTTGACCAACTGGCTCAAGATGTTAGCGCAGTTCGTGCTGATCAGTCCAAAATCGCTGCTGATGTTGCCGAAGCCAAGCAAGAAGCTATGCGTGCTAACCAGCGCATCGACAACATGGCTACTTCCTACAAGAAGTAATCCATGCGAAAAAAATGGCGCAGTTTTGCGCCATTTTTTTTTGCCTGAAATTCACCGTATTTCCACTATTCCCACAGCACCTTATTCCCACAGTACCTTCTTCGTACTTGACCCATGAGGTCATGCTGGTCTCCCGGCACTCCCCCATCATTACCAGCCAGTTCGATTCCGATCAGTAGAGCAGACTATAGAGTTTGCGACGGTAGCTCTGTGCCGCCGGTGTGCTGCCCATGGTCGCCAGAATATCGAGATAGGTCTTTCTGGCATCGCCGAATGCCAAATCCCGCTTGAGGATCTCCAGCAGCAGTCCCAACGCCTCTTCCTGACGGCCAGCCTGGTTGTATTGCACCGCCAGCTCCTGAGCCAGGGCAAAATCATCAGGCTGTTCTGCATGGCGGGCTTCCAGCGCGCGCAGCTCCGGGCTGTCTGCCGCTTGCAGGGCCAGCGCCAGCCGTGAGCTCAGGGTATGGAAGTGGCTATCCTGCGCCGCCATCGGGATGGTGCCGAGGCGCTCCTGCGCTTCCTCCAGCAGGTTGAGGTCGAGCGCGGCCTGGATCAGCCACAGGCTGATGTCGTGACGTTCAGGAGCTAGCTGGTGTGCCTTGGTCAGATGGGCATAGGCGATGCTGGGCTGCTCGTCAGCCAGTGCTTGTTGCCCCTTGGCCAGCAACTCTTCCTCTTCTTTGGGGGCGAAGGCGGCGAAATACTGGCGCAGGGTGGCTTCATCCTGCGGTCCTTCGATGATCCCCTGTTCGTCAGGGCGACCCTGATGGAACAGCACCAATGCGGGCAGGGCGCGCAGGCCGAGCTGACTGGCCAGCGGCTGCAACTGGGGATCGTTCATATCCACCTTGGCCAGGGTGACCTGCTCATTGGCGGGCCCAACCAGTGATTCGATCAGCGGTGTCATCCCCTGGCACTCCGGCATCTGCGGAGCATGGAAATAGATGACGACCGGCTTCTTCATGGACGCATCGATAAGTTCAGCGTGAAAATTCTGGGGAGTAATGTCGACGATCATGAGTTGGACTCTTCAGAAAGGGTGTTGAGTAACATGGGGTTAAGCGAGTGGCAATTCAAGCGCTCATCCAGCCGGGAAAAGGTCACAGGGGCTGCCGTCGCCGCGAGGCTGAGCCAGCCGCTGGCAAATGGCCAATCCTGTACCTGATAAGGGGTGTCATCGAGTCGATTGTCGAGTCGCCATCCTTCCTCCGGGATAAATCGCACCTTCTCCAGTCCCGCCGCTATGCCGCCACCGTGGGCTTTCAGTACCGCCTCCTTGCGTGACCAGAGCCGGTAGAAGGCGCTCTCCTGCTCTTGAGCAGGCTGTGCGCAGAGCCACTCATATTCACTCTGCGCATAAAACCGGCGGGCCAGGGGGAGGGGATGATGCCGCCGTTTGCCCAGTTCGATATCCACCCCAAGCGGCCCCTGCGGGCAGAGTGCCAACACCAGCCAGCTGCCACTGTGGCTCAGATTGAACTGCCAGGCATCATCATGCAGTCGGGGCTTGCCGTGGGGGCCGTTGCAAAATTGCAGACTGGCGGCGGGTTGTTGCAGCCGCTCGGCCAATAGCTGGCGCAGCAGGGAGCGGCTCACCAGATATTCCTGACGCCGTTCAGGATGGGTCATGGCTTGCCAGATATGCTGCTCATCGGTTGACAGCCATTCAGGCAATTGAGCAAGCAGTTCCTGGCATACCCTGGCCGGTTTTAACAAAAAAAGATCGGTTTCGATCATGATTTTTCACTTTAAAAAGGTGCTGAAGCAGGGATAAAAGCCAGTTATCTATGAGGCCCAAGGCTCTTTTTGCGATTGTATATTGTTTGGGCATGATCACATTAATTATGAAAAATCGTGCATTTCCTTGCAAAAATGTGAGCTCGATAGGGATTTTCACTTGCCTCGATAGAATTCTTGGATATAGTCGGGTGCTGTTGCCTTATAAATTGCCCTTTGGGGCCGTATTTTAACAAGATTTACTATTTAGCGGGGATAAAGGATTGCGCCACCTGATGCTACTGCTGGTCGCGCTCGGAATGGTGGGTTGTGCCTCGGCACCCCAACCCGAGGTCGCAAGCAAGATCGAAGTTTCCATGGTTGAACCTGTCATCGAACCGGAAGCTTCCCAGACACCCGATGTGAATGAAATCCTGACTGTATATAAAGAGTGGCGTGGTGTTCCGTACCGGATGGGTGGCAGCAGCCAGCGCGGTATCGACTGTTCCGCCTTTGCCCGTGAAGTGTTCCGCAATGCCGTCGGTATCGAATTACCCCGCGATACCCGCTCCCAAGTCCATGAAGGGACGCGCGTTTCCAAGCAGGATCTGGTCGAGGGTGACCTGGTCTTCTTCAAAATCAATCGTCGTCTCAACCACGTTGGTATCTATGTCGGCAATGGTGAATTTATCCATGCCTCGACCCGAGCCGGTGTTACGCGCTCCAAGTTGGATAGCCAATATTGGCGCAACAAGTTCTGGCAAGCTCGCCGGATCGATATCTGAGTCAGGCTGGACAAACGGCTCGCAGTACGGACTGTTTTTCCAACCTCACTTGAACCGGGCTCGATAGCCCGGTTTTTTATTGCCCTCGTTTAGACTTTCCCGAGTCAAATCACTATAGTGTGGGCCCGTTTTCTTCGGCAGGCTCAGCATGAAATCCCGCATCCCATCAGCCGGTGGCCCCAAGTCGGGCGACCGCAAATCCGGACTTCACTCCCGTAATCGCCATCAGGCGGGTTACGACTTTGAGGCGCTCTGCCTGCGAACTCCCGAGTTGGCTGCCCACGTCTTTATCAATGACTACGGCACCCGCACCATCGATTTTGCCAATCCCGATGCAGTGAAGACCCTCAATCGCGCCCTGCTGGCCCATCACTACGGGATTGCCCACTGGGACTTGCCTGCCGGTTACCTCTGCCCGCCTATCCCGGGACGGGTGGACTACCTGCACTGGGCGGCCGACCTGTTGGCCGAGAGCGCAGGCCAGCTCCCTACCGGCAAGGGGGTGAGGGTGCTGGATATCGGGGTGGGGGCAAACTGCATCTATCCGCTGCTGGGTGCCCGCGAATATGGCTGGCGTTTTGTGGGATCGGATATCGATCCGGTCTCGGTCAAGGCGGCCACCCTGCTGGCCAGGAGCAACGGACTCGGCAACCAGATTGAGTGCCGCCTGCAGGGTAACCCCAACCATGTGTTTCGCGGCATCATAGGGCCAAAGGAGCGCTTCGCCCTGACGCTGTGCAATCCGCCGTTCCATGCATCGCTGGAAGAGGCGAGCAAGGGGACGGAGCGCAAGCTGCGCAATCTGGGCAAGGAGGTGACAGGCGCCCCTGTGCTTAATTTTGGCGGCCAGAAGGCCGAGCTCTGGTGCGAAGGGGGCGAGGCGGCGTTTCTGGCCAACATGATTGCCCAGAGCAAGGAGTTTGCCACTCAGTGCCTCTGGTTCAGCTCGCTGGTGTCGAAAAAAGAGAACCTGCCGGGGGCGAAAAAGGCGTTGAGCCGGGTGGGTGCGCGTCAGGTACGGGTGATCGACATGGCGCAGGGCAACAAGGTGAGCCGGATCCTCGCCTGGTCCTTTCTGGATGAAGAGGGATTGCGTAACGGTTGGTCGGGCGTGCGCTGAGTCCCCACCACAAGGCCCGATGAGGGCCTTTTTTCATGATGAACACCGCGAATTTCCCCTGCTGGCGGCATCTTTGGCAATCGATTTCCTTATTGGCAGATCGTGCTGGTTTACATGGTCTAAGTAGTTACTTCAGCCTTGGTACAGGTGTACGCCGAGATTTTTTTGCACTTACAGCTGAAACTTTAATAAAATAGGACTGGTTAGACCTCTTTACAGGCATTGAATCAAATAGGGATCGGTAGATGAAAGTTGTCGATTTTCTGAAGCGCAAGCGCGAAATTCTGGCGCAGCACCCCTTTGAGCTCAAGGATTGGCTCTCTCCGGCGATCCGCGACTACTGGCGTGAGTTTCAGCAAAAGGCACATCTTCATCCTTTGCTGGGGCGTGTGCTGGACTTGCAAGCCGAGTCCCAGAGCGAGCAGCAACAGGATGCAGCAACAGTGGCACAAGTAGCCAACGGTCAGCCAGCCGTGGCTCAGGAACCCGCTGTTGAGCTGGGGGCCGAGGCGGCCGAGCTCTATGCCGCCCTGCAGGCTCGCATTGGTGAAGAGACCCATGTCGGCGAGTGGCTGCATGTCAGCCAGCAGATGATCGATCAGTTTGCTGCAGTGACCGGGGATCACCAGTGGATCCACACCGATCCGGAGCGCGCGGCCGCCGAGTCGCCCTTCAAGACCACCATCGCCCACGGCTTCCTGACCCTGGCGCTGCTGCCACAGTTGACTGGCTCGGTCGACGAGGCCACCCCCGAGTTCCCGACCGCCCGCATGGTGGTGAACTTCGGGCTGGATCAGGTACGTTTCCCGTACCCCATCAAGGTGGACAGCAATATCCGCGCCCGCACCAAGCTGGCCCGGGTCACCCCCATCAAGGGTGGGCTGGAGTTGCTCAAAGAGATCAAGGTGGAGATCGAAGGGATCCGCCGCCCGGGTTGCGTCATCGAGTCGGTGACCCGCATCTACTTCTGAGCCCCCTCATCGGTATGAATGGTGAAACGGGCCCGCTGTCGTGTGCAACGAACAGCGGGCCCGTTTTTTTGCCTGTTTGTTGCAAGGGGTGAGGCGTCAGCCATAGCGCGCCGACCCCAGCTTGATATGACTCACAAAACGGTGCGCCGTGCAGTTAGCCAGCTCTCATTTTGGCGAGTTGGCCGCGTGAGGCGATAGCATGTTATGCCACTATTGGCTTCTTACTCCCGATCCTGGAGACAATAGTGCCCATCAATAACAAGATTATTCTGCCACTGCTGCTGAGCCTCACCCTCCTGCTGATCCCGACCCACTGGATCCCGCTCGAGGGGATCACCGTCATCGAGCAGCGGGTCGTGGCCATTTTCGTGCTGGCCGCCCTCTGCTGGATCCTGGAGCCCATCCCTATCTTTGCTACCTCGGTGCTGATCATCGTGCTGGAGCTGCTGCTGCTCTCCGACCAGGGGCTCTGGTTCATGACTGCCGACAAGGCTGAACCGGGGTTTGGTGAGCTGCTCAAGTCCACCGAGGTGATGGCGACCTTTGCCTCGCCGGTTATCATGCTGTTTCTCGGTGGTTTTTTCCTCGCCATTGCGGCGACCAAGTACCATCTGGACGTCAATCTGGCGCGGGTGCTGCTGCGCCCGTTCGGTCAGGATCCCCGGATCGTCATGCTGGGGCTGATGTTGATCACCGCCACCTTCTCCATGTTTATGAGCAATACCGCCACCACCGCCATGATGCTGGCCATCCTTACCCCGGTGCAGGCGGCGTTTCCCGACAAGGACCCGGCCAAAATCGGCTTTGTGCTGGCCATTCCGCTGGCGGCCAACCTCGGCGGGATCGGCACTCCCATCGGCACTCCGCCCAACGCAGTGGCCCTCAAATACCTGACCGGCGAGCATGCCATCTCGTTCGGTCAGTGGATGGGATTTGCGGTGCCCTTTGTGGTGCTGTTGTTGCTGCTTGGCTGGTTTCTGCTGGGGCGCTTCTTCCCGAGCACCCTCAAGCGGATGGATCTCAAGATTGAGGGGCGCTTTATGCAGACCCCCCGCGCCTGGGTGGTCTACCTCACCTTTATCACCACCATAGTGCTCTGGCTGCTGGGGGATCTGCATGGCATGAGTTCCTACGTGGTCGCCATGATCCCGGTAGCAGTGTTCCTGACCACCGGCATCATCACCAAGGACGATCTGCACAAGATCTCCCTCGACGTGCTCTGGTTGGTATCTGGCGGTATCGCGCTGGGGCTGGCGCTGGAGGACTCCGGGTTGGCCGAGCGGCTCATCACCCACATTCCGTTCCACGAATACTCCACGCTGGCGGTGCTCATTGGTGCCTGTCTGCTGGCGGTGGTGATGGCCAACTTTATGTCCAACACCGCAACCGCCAATCTGTTGCTGCCACTGGTGGCGGCACTGGCAGTCAGCATGCCGGAGCTGGCAGAGTGGGGCGGCAGCCACACCTTGATCCTGGCCGTCACTATTTCGGTTTCGCTCGGGATGTCGCTGCCCATCAGTACCCCGCCCAATGCGCTGGCCCACGCCACCGGTCTGGTGGAGAGTCACCAGATGGTGCGCATCGGTGTCATCATGGGGTTAGTCGGCACCCTGCTGGCGATGGTATGGATCTACCAGATTGCCGCCTGGGGGCTGATCTGAGCGTACGGCGGTTTCTCATCTGTTGCCTGCTCCATCATCGGAGAAGTACCATGGCAGGTGATGACCAAAACAGAAAGAGGAGCCAAATTGGCTCCTCTTTCTGTTTGCAGTTGACTCAGAAACTGGCGCCCAGATTGAGCAGGTGCCTGAATTCGGTCTCTTTGTACTTTTGCTCGAGACCGACGAAATGCACTTCGCCATCTTCCCACTCCATCTCGCTCGACCAGGAGAGGCGCAGGTGGTCGTTGAAGTAGTAGCGCAAGCCCACGCTGCCGGTCACATCTCGATTCAGAGTGATATAGGGGGAGGGTTGATCCAGATAGAGCAGATAGCGCCCCTGACTGAACAGCTCCAGTTTTTCCCGCCATATCGGGATGGGTTGGCGATAATCCCAGTTCATGCTGGCAAAGGGATAGTCGATGATCCGGTTGCCTTTGAAGAGCAACCCAATCCCGCTCTCTTCCCTGAAGTAGGTCTTACGCAGACCCCCCTGCGCTACGAACTCCAGCCGACGGCGCTTCTCGTTCCAGAAGCGGTAACCCGGCCCGGTACCATAGTCGAGGCTGAGGTAGTTGCTCTCCAGCATGTCATATTCGGCATTGAGCGAGCTGCGCACAAACCACTGTTGATCGAAAAAGTAGTCAATGGTCGGGTTCAGTTTGTAGTCGTGGTTATCGGTGACGCTGTCAGACGTTTCGTAGGAGTACTCTCCGGAGAAGCTGTAGCGCCAGTCCAGATTGGCCAACTCGGTCTTGCCCTTGAAGTTGACGTTGTTGGTGTGCTTGTCCTTATGTTTGAGCTTGATGTTGAGATCGCCACTACCGGTCCAGAGCCAGGCCTTGCGTTCATCCTGCTCATCCTTGAACAGGGTGAATCCACCTTTGGCGGTCGCCTTGGGTTTATCCTGATGCTCTAGTCGCCAGCGCTTGATGGCATCCCGCTTGACGGTAACGGCACCGGTATAGGGCAAAGAGATGCGTACCGACTCATCGCCAATCTCTTCGATGGTACCGGTCAGACGATCGCCATTGTTCATCCAGAGAATGTCCTTGGCCCACAAGGAGTGACAGGCCAACAGGAGTAGGAGGGGCAGGAATTTCATGAGGTAAGGTGACTCCGGTGCGACTTGGGCGCTGGTGACTTAGCCACTGACAAGTTGGCTGCTGATGGGGCGGGGCAGGCCGTTTTTGTTCTCCAGCGCCGCCATCACCTCATCCTGCATCACATCAGGTGCGCTGATAAAGCTCTCTATGGCCGGTGATAGCACCAGCGGTGCGCCATTTTCAAGCTCCTCTTCGGTGCGGGAGAGCGGGGAGTGTACCTCCAGCCAGCGGCGACCATCCGGTTCGATGGCTACCTTGACCGGTTGATTGATGACCCGCACCGGCGTGCCAATCGGCACAATCTTGAACAGGGCCTCGATATCGTCAGGTCGCAGCCGGATGCAGCCAGCGCTTACCCGCAGGCCGACGCCAAAATCCTTGTTGGTGCCGTGGATCAGGTAGTCGCGTTTGCCATAACCAAGGCGCATGGCGAACTTGCCGAGGGGATTCTCCGGGCCGGGGGGCACCACGGCGGGCAGGGTGATCCCTTTTTGCTCCAGCCAGGATTTGCGCACCATGGGACCGGGTACCCAGGTCGGGTTGGGATTTTTCTCGATGACGGTGGTGGTCATCTCCGGAGTCTCGCGGCCGATATCACCAATCCCGATGGGCAGCACGATGACCTCGTTCTTCCCTTTGGGGAAGTAGTAGAGGCGCAGTTCGGGCAGATTGATGACGATCCCCTCGCGAGGCACATCAGGCAGCAGCATCTGGGTGGGCAGCGTCAAGCGGGTACCCGGCTTGGGTAAATAGGGATCTACACCCGGATTTGCCTCAAGTAGCGCCAAAAATCCAATTTGCGTATTTTTGCCAACCAGTTCCAGATGTTCATTCTGCTGGATGATGTAATCCTCCAGCTCACCGATAAGGCGACTCCCGGCAGGTGGCAGCGGGTAGCGTTTGGCCTCTGCCGGCGTGGCGCAGAGCAGGATGGCTGCCAGCAACATGGAAAGGGCGGGCGTTAAGGGTAGGGGCTTGAGTTTCGGCAATCGCATAAGAAGATCCATCAGTTCAATCGGGGCGGAACATCATCAACACAGCCGCCAGGATGGCGCGATTGTTCCTCAATCAGCCCATGATTACCAGCTTGCCGCGCACTCGCAATGATGTGGGGATACATAGGAAACCTGCCAAAATCGGCATCACCCATAAATTTGAGCGCCAAGCAGGAAAAAGAGACGCCTCATGGCAATGGGTGAATATCACGATATGGATAATGGCCGGGTGTGTGAGCGGGTGGATACAGGGCTATACAGGGCGGCCTCGCAACGCGAACATCACGCGCCGCATTGTGAGCCTGCTCCCAGATAGCTGATTCAGCCATTTGATATCTAAGAAATTTTTATTGCATCCTCGGCCCAGCTTAGGTAAAAATCTCTCCCCACGGAGAGATGCCGGAGTGGCCGAACGGGATTGACTCGAAATCAATTGTGGCAGCAATGCCACCCAGGGTTCGAATCCCTGTCTCTCCGCCACACACCAAGCCCAACCTATTGAATAGGTTGGGCTTTTTCATTATTTTACTTTTGCTGATGTACCATTCAATATGCCATCGGGTATTGACTGGCATAGAACATCACTGAACAGCGTTGGACATTATTTCATTCCAGCTCGTAGTGAAAATTCCTCTACTTTGCTCACCCTCGGGCTCGAGGCTGGTCAGCTTGGACTATTCCCGTGGATGGGAACCAGGTACCTCTTTGGCATGATCTTCCCGAGGATAACTCATGCCTGTTAGGGGGGTAAATGAGGCCTTTTAGGCTGCAAGAGTTTGAACCACTGTGAATGCGATTTGGATCGTTTGGTTACCAGAACGACTGCTTACCGAGCGTTTTGACCTTCTGCAGGCGGTAGTAGGGATAGGTCATGACAATCCAATCTTCCTTATCTTTATGAATGATCTTGGCAATATAGAGAAAGTCATTGTGCATCACCGAATACACATTGCTATGGAGGTCCGGATGTGGTGCTGTTCGAGTCACTCTATTTGCAATGAAAATGACAGTATCACCACGTTTCCCTAACAAGCCTTCATGTTTAAGCACTTCACCCGTGGCCTTGTCATGCACAACGCTCTTGGCATAACCAAACTTGCAGGTTGAGTAGAATGAGAAATCATCGCGCTCATATTGCTGCTGATAATCACATCCGAGCCCATTGATAAAGGGTGTTGCAGAGTAAACCAGTAATATAGCGAAACTAATCCATTTTATGGATTTGAAGCTGGCCCAGTTCTTTATCGTATCCATAGAGGTAAGTTCCTGTTGATTCACCAACGGTTTGCTCAATATACTTTATGTCGGTATCACTGAGCTCTGAATAGCCACAGAGATTTGCCTTGTTGATCTTGTTACAGTGTATTGGTGTGTCGAGAGTGGTAATGAATAATGACCATAAAGCAAGAGCCGTGAATGCACTGTAAAAAATAATATTGGCGAGAATGGAACCTGGCTTATGGATGTTTCGTTCATGAATATAATCAGGACTTATTGCTTCAATAGAGCTGTCTTGGCTAAATACATCGTCATCTATTGGCGAGTCGAGTTCGATATTTTTATTTTGGTTGACCGCAGGGTGAAATATGTATCCTTTCCGATGACGCGTTTCAATTATGGGGCCATCGGTAATTTCTGCTAACGCTTTTCTGATGTTTTTTATAGCAACGGTCAGTGAGTTTTGCTGTACAACTTTACTTGGCCAGCCTGCCTCTAGCAAAATTTCTTTCTCTACCAGCTCATCAGGCCTCTCCAGCAGACATTGCAAAACCTGAATTTCGCTGGAGCTAAGCTGGGCAATGACTGTGCCATCCCATATTAACTCTCCGCTACTTTCATTTAGCGAAATCATATTTCAGTGCCACCAAATATCAAATTATGCACCCTTTATGCGCCGTTTAACATAATGGCTAGACATAAAATCAGGGCCGTATTGTAGCTTGTGATCACGTTTTTTCGCAATCAACTTGGGGCAATCAGCGGATAATCGCAGGGATTACGGGCTATCAAGCTTGTGAGTAATTACCTTGCTTGATGTGTCGTTGTGCTCATTTTTGCACGACGGAAACTCTGTGGCGGTGCCTTTTCGCCTGTTGCCTACTCGTCAATTGGCGAGTGAAACAGCGCTGAGTGATGGCTTGGAAACGGATGAGAATGTGCTCGCGATAGTGGAGGTCGCTGGCAGCATGGGAGAGTGCTGGGTGAGCAAAGGGTTGGTGAGCACTTCCTTGCCAGCGCTTCAACCTCATTTCTCATAATCAGGTCTGGCGCTCTGTATCTGGTCTATGGCGATGGAGTTGGTGATTAATGCTGAAAAGTATGTCTTTTTTGGTTTGTTAATTCACATTTCATAGAAAAATCACACTTATTTCATGGTTTTCTCATGGTTTCGAGTGGAAACGAAAAGAGCCTGTGGCTATATTGCCGCTCGTCGAAGAGACGGGTGATCCAGAGAGACATCATGGGTTGCAACAGCACTCAGACAAGCGAAGAGCACGTCAGTGTTTCTTGTCTCTGGCGATGAGACTCTGCCCCTGCTCTGGCCCGACAACGGAAAATGTCATTTCCGTGCGGTAGCTATGGCAAATGAAAAGCAACTAGAAAACGTGGCTTGAATGAGATTCGGGAATTGTCATTGCCGTGCGGTAGCTATGGTGTTTTACAAGTAGTTGACAGCCCTGGCGTACAGACGATGGCCGCAGGGAAACTCATTGAAAATGAGTGCCACATTCTTATCTATTACCTGAGGTGTTCAAGCCAACCCCAATGTTGATACAAAGACGCAGTCCTGCAGTGGTATTGAAAGATGTCACATTCGGATTATTGATGAGGGAGTTGAAGACCCGCTTTGGCAATTATCGCCTGGGATATACCTGGGCCTTGCTGGACCCCTTGATTACTATCACCGTATTCTGTGTCATATTCGGCATCAGGCAACGCAATGGTTTCGGTGGTGTTGAAGCTCCGGTGTTTATTGCCAGCGGTTATCTGCCATTTTTGATGTTTCTAAATACTGCCAATCGCCTGATATCAGCCGTCAGCGCGAATAAGGGACTGTTCTGCTATCGTCAGGTCACAGCCTTTGCCACCTTGTTCTCCCGATTTGTACTGGAATCCATTATCGGCATATTGGTGGCCATCGTATTAATCCTGATTCTGGTCTGGTCTGGTTTTGATGCGATACCCGATGATCCGCTGGCGGTGATCATGGGGTATGGCACCCTGATGATCTTCTCATTGGGCCTCGGTACCCTGCTTTGCATTGTGAGCAGTCTTTCTGCCGAAGTGGACAAGCTAATTCCGATCTTGATGCGTCCTCTACTCTGGATATCTGCGGTCTTTTTTCCATTAGCGGCTGTACCCCAAAATTATCAGCATCTGCTGCTCTGGAATCCAATCGTGCATGCGCTCGAGTTGATTCGTAGTGGCTGGATTGCTGGGTTTCAAACCCAGGGGGGGAGCTGGAATTATCTGTTCGGTACCACCTTGATACTTCTGGCGTTTGCGATGAGTGCCTATCGCTTGAGCCACCGTCGACTGATTGCAAGTTAAAAAATGATAACCCTCGAAAATGTCAGCAAATATTACCCCACCAAATTCGGGCGTAATTATGTCTTGAAGGATGTGAACTTCACTCTGCCGGGAGATAGAAATATCGGCATTCTGGGTGCCAACGGGGCAGGCAAATCCACCTTGTTGCGCCTGCTTGGCGGCATGGATATGCCGAGCCGCGGCAAGATCACCCGCCACAGTCGGGTCTCCTGGCCGCTGGCGCTGAGCGGTGGATTTCAGGGCAGCATGACGGGTCGTGAAAATACCCGTTTTATCTGCAGGATCCATGGCATTCATGACACGCGCCGGGTCGAGGAGTGGGTCAAGGGCTTTTCCGAGATAGGCCAGCACTTCGAGCTGCCCATTAAAGGCTATTCAAGCGGGATGAAGTCCAAATTCTCGTTTGCGGTCAGCATGGCGTTTGATTTTGACATCTATCTGACCGACGAGATCACCTCGGTGGGGGATGCCAGGTTCAAGCAAAAGTGTATCGATGTCTTCAACCAGAAGCGAGAAACGGCGAGCCTCATCATGGTCTCCCACGATATGAATACCCTGCGCAAGCAGTGTGACATGGGGATTGTGCTGAACAATGCCAGCCTGACCCTCTATCCCGATATTGAAGAGGCCATCGCGGTCTATCAAAAGCTGTAACCACTGTTTTCACACTCATTTTTGTCACGATGCCATGTCGGTTCGCGCGATGCGGGCCACTTGCCATCCTCACTTCGGATAGTCATGAACACCAGCACCATCAAGACCCATATCGGTCGCAAGCTGCGCAAATTCAGGCGCGACCCCAAACGCTTCCTCATCGATTCCAGGGGATATCAGGTTGCCCACTTCTCATGGCAAAAGGCTGTCAGGCTGGGCAGCTTTCTCTGGGTCTTGCTCTGCTTTGGTGTGGCGACCCTCTATTACGTTGCCATCGCCAGTGATCGCTATGTCAGCGAAGCGAGCATCATCGTCAAGCAGGCAGATCAACTCAAGATGATGCCGGATGCCCTCTCCATGCTGGGGCTTGGTGGCAGCAATCATCAGGATGTGCAGGTGCTGCATGCCCATCTGAGCTCATGGGACATGCTGCAGCGGCTCGACAAGGCGCTCGACCTCAAGGGGCACTATCAGAGTGGTCACGCTGATTGGTTATCACGTCTCTCGCTGGATGCCAGCAATGAAGAGTTTCTTGCCTACTACCGTGACCATCTCACCCTGACCCTTGACGAGCTGTCGGGGATCCTGACCATCCGGCTACAGGCATTCGAGCCCGAGTATGCCCGCGAGGTGGTGGCCCTGATGCTGAAAGAGGGGGAGGGCTTTATCAACCGACTGGGCCATCAGGTCGCCCTCGAGCAGCTCGCCTTCGTCGAAAACGAGGTGGCCCGTTCCCACGAGCGGTTGCAGGCCGAGCGGGACAAGATGCTGGCGTTTCAGAATCGCCACAAGCTGATGAGCCCTGAGGCCACCAGCAGCGCCATGCTGGGATTGGTCTCGGAGCTGGAGGCCGAGTTGGTGCGCCAGGATACCGAGCTCAAGCGGCTGCAAATCTACATGAATCCCAAAGCGCCTGATGTGGTGGCAGCCAAAGACCGGGTGGACGCGCTGACCCGCCAGCTGGCACAAGAGAAGCGGCGGCTGACCAGCAACGAGGAACAGTCCCTTAACGAGGTGAATGCCGACTATCAGGCGGTGCAGGTACAGACCCAGCTGGCGGCCGACATCTACAAAACCGGGCTGGTCAGTCTGGAGCAGGCCCGAGTCGAAGCCTATCGCAAGCTCAAGCACCTGTTGGTGGTGAGTACGCCAAGTGCTGCACAGGAGGCGCAGTACCCGCGCCGCCTCTACAACCTAGCCACCATTGGCGTGCTGCTTTGCCTCTTCTATGGCCTGGTGGTAATGGGACTCGCCACCTTGCGCGAACATCAGGATTGATGGCCACTGCTACCCGCCAGCACGGGTAGCAACACCAATTGATACTCGTCCTTTTCAATACCCGATGGCGCAGTGCATAAACTTGCGCCCCGCAGGAGCTTACCTTGATTTCAACGTTGTTCTCTCGAACCCGTGACCCCGGACGCAACCGGCGGTTAACGTCTATCCACTTCAATCTCCGCACCACATCACTGGCGCTGGTTGCCGCATTGATGACCCCTCAGGCTTATGGACTGGAGGTCGCCCAGGAGGCGGCGCCGGTGCGCAAGGTGGTGAGCGACACCCAGACTCGCGATCCCGTCTTTGGCAACTGGCTGTTTCGCGGCGAGTTTGCCCGTGAATCGTTCAACGGCTTCAACCCCGATTATCGCATCGCCATCGGCGACAAGCTGCAGGTGCAACTGTGGGGCGGGGTCGAGTTTGAACAGAGCCTGCTGGTGGATCACCAGGGCAATATCTTTCTGCCCAAGGTCGGGCCGGTCAAGGTTGCCGGAGTGCGCAACGAGCAGCTCAATGACACCCTGCTTGGCGCCATCACCCGCGTCTATCAAAAGAACGTCAGCGTCTACGCCACCCTTGATGTGAGCCAGCCGGTCAAGATTTTCGTTACCGGCTTTGTCAATCAACCGGGCCTCTATGCCGGCCAATCGGGGGATTCCATCCTCTATTTCCTCGACAAGGCGGGTGGCATCTCCCCCGAGCGTGGCAGCTATCTGGATGTGGCGCTCAAGCGCGGTGGCAAGACCCTGCGCAATTTCAACCTCTACCAGTTTTTGCTAAACGGCAATCTGCAGCCGACCCAACTGCGCGACGGCGATACCCTGGTGGTGGCGCCGCTGCGCTATCAGAGCACGGTGCGTGGCAAGGTGGCCAATGCCAACAAGTTTGAGATGGCCACCCCCCATATGACCCTGGCCGAGCTGTTGCAACTGGCCAGACCCGATGCAGATGCCACCCATATCCGGGTCAGCCGCAATCAGGGGGAAGATATCCGGATGGATAACTATCCCCTCAGTGATGCTGCTACTTTGGCTCGGGTAATGGTCAGCAGCGGCGATACCGTGGAGGCTATCGCCGACAAGCGTTATGCCTCCATCGCGGTACGCATTGAGGGGGAGCACGACAGCGAGCAGGAGGTGGTACTGCGCTACGGCGCGCGGTTGGGCGAGGTGCTCAATGGCCTGAAATTGACCCGCGATGCCGATATCAATGCCATTCAGCTCTATCGCGACTTGGTCAAGGTTCGCCAGAAAGAGATGCTGGGCTCCTCCCTCAAGGCTTTTGAAGCGAGCATTCTCACCGCCCGCTCCGCCTCCGATGGTGAAGCCAGCTTGCGCAAAAGCGAGGCGGACTTGCTGATGCAGTGGGTTACGCGGGCCAAAGAGATCGAGCCAAGCGGTCAGGTGGTGCTGGCCAACGCCCCCAATCTGGAAGAGGTACGTCTTGAGCCCGGCGACATCATCCGCATTCCGCGCCAGACCAATCTTGTGATGGTGCACGGGGATGTGATGTTCCCGAACGCTATCCTGGCGGATCAGAAACGCACCGTGGCGGACTATATCAATCTGGCCGGTGGTTTTACCCAGAAGGCGAGCAACTCACGTATCCTGCTGCTGCATCGCGACGGCACCTTTAGCCAGATAGAGAAGAGCGAACTGGACGATAGAAATATTCGCGTAACCCCGGGCGACGAGATCTTTGTCTTGCCGCAGGTTGAAACCAAATCGCTGCAAATTACCAAAGACTTTACCAGCGTGCTTTACCAGATCGCCGTGTCGGCGGGTGTACTACTTGCTATCTAAACTGATTAGTGTGTGATTTTTTATTAAATGCAATCTACATATAAATATCAGCTAAGAAGGGCAGAGAATCATCGAAATGGCATTGAATATTTTCTTTAACAATTAAGTCAAGTATTGGATGAAAAATCTGGTTTAGAGATCTTTATGTTATCAATGATCTTTTATTTTGAATGAAATTAAAATTGGATTGTATCATGTCTAAGTTTACAAAATTATTGAACACCCCTACACTTTTCATTTCTGATATGCTGAAAAAGAAAGTTTCACTTTTAAATAGAGTTGGCTTAACTAATCAAAGTACATCACCAACCCCCAAAAAAAATGTTGCTCAAGCCAAAAAAAAATCACCTTCACCTGTTACTGTAATTACTAAAAACAGTCGACTTTTTTCGAGGATTGCTCATTTGCTCCATACTGGGGAGGGAATGACACATGGTCCTTCACATCTTGAACTGTGGGTAGGTGAATTTATATCTTCCAAAGAAGAATTTTCAATTTTAGTCCGAGATTTTAATTTGTATAACTGGGCGGTTGATAAATACCCATACTTGAATATTATTTATGCAAAAAATCCTACTGATGTGGAAAAGGTATTACATAAGCTCCCATTTCTTAAGGCTATTTATTACTTTTCCAATACAGGAAACCTCATTCATACTTTGCGTTATAATCGTTACCAACACATTTTTTTAGGACATGGAGATAGTGATAAATCTGCCAGTGCTCATAAGTTTTTCCGTGTGTACGATGAAATATGGGTAGCTGGTCAGGCACATATAGATAGATTCAAAAATGCAGGTTTTAATACCGCGCATATTGACTTTGTAAAGGTGGGGCGCCCCAATTTAAAACACATTATAAAAACTTCAATTGATAATGAAATTGAAATTAAAAATAAAATTTCTAAAGTAACCTATTTTCCTACATGGGAAGGTGTTTATGAAGAAAACAATTACTCTTCTGCTCATCTGTCAGTTATTCTTCTGTCAGAAATTCAACGTAAGCTGAACTGTAAAATATCAGCAAAATACCACCCTGTAACAGGTTCTCGTGATGTAACGCTAAAAAATATTACTACATCTTTACAGGTGGAGTTTGCAGACCGTACTTATATGTTGGATGTGGCGGAAAAGAGTACTCCAATCTCAAATTTAATAGTCGGTAGCGATGCTTTTATATGTGATATATCTGCAGTAGTGAGTGAGTGTATCTCATCGCTATCGCCAATTTTCATTTATATTCCTACTGACAGGGATATTTCAACATCTAGTAGCGATATGCAGTATGCAGATTATGCATATGTATTTAACAATATACCTCAACTTATGGAGCTTATAGATGATGTGCTAATAAATGGTAATGATTATCTAAAAGAGGCAAGATACAAAGCTCTGGACTATTTATTGTCGATTGATAAAACAATCAACGATACATTTGATCACGAACTTCAACGAGTCAGTGCAGATAAAGAGTTAAATGCCAACCCACGTGACTTTGTTAATCAATAAGAGATGTATTAATAATGAAAAATATTGCAGTGGTTTTGTCCGGTGGTGTCGGTTCACGCTTTGGAGGAACACTCCCTAAACAATTTACAAAGTTGGCCGGAAGAGCTGTTATCGAATATACGATAGATGCATTTAATAATGCCAGTGAAATCGACGAGGTTGTTATTGTTTCCCAACCAGACTATATTGATCTGACTTGGAGTCTAATTAAAAAAAATAAATGGGGGAAAGTTACCAAGGTATTTGTTGGGGGTAATGAAAGATTTAACTCTACCTATTCAGCACTGCAGGGTCTTGAATACGTTGACAATAATGCCAATGTTCTTTTTCATGATGCAGTTCGTCCATTAATAACTGAAGAGATTATTCATGATTGCATCCACGCTTTGCAGTATTATGATGCTGTAGATGTTGTTATTCCATCTGCCGATACTTTGGTTGAAGTATATGATGATGGGTGTATTGCTAATATTCCAAATCGTTCTGTTATGCGACGCGGTCAGACTCCTCAAGCATTCAAGCTGGGGGTGATAAAACTTGCTTATGAGAAAGCCATTGTCGCCCAGAAGTTTACATTTACCTGCGACTGTGGTGTCGTTCGCTCAATGATTCCAGGCGTTAGAGTTGCAACCGTTAATGGTAGCGAAGCTAATATGAAAATAACTCAACCAATTGATCTTTTTATTGCTGAAAAGCTGCTGCAAGAATCAAATGACATTCCACTATCTATAGATAAAGATCTAGGGTTTTTACGTAATAAAAAAATAGTCGTTTTTGGTGGCAGTAGTGGTATTGGGCTTGAGATCAAAAACAATGCAATATTACTTGGTGCTAAGGTTGAAGTAGCCAGTCGATCATTTAATGGTATCGATATCACTGATATTGACTCTATAAAAGATTATCTTTTGCGTATAGAGGATAAATTAGGCTCTATTGATTACATTATTAACACCGCAGGCCTTTTAATCAAGAAACCAATCGATGCGCTTTCTATCGAAGAAATACATAGCTTGATCGGTATTAACTACCATGGGGCAGTAAATGTTACTGTCGCGGCCAAGCCATTTCTAGCCAAGACGTCTGGGATGTTGATTAACTTTACATCCAGTTCTTATACTCGTGGTCGTCCTTATTATGCGCTCTATTCATCCACCAAGGCGGCGATCGTTAACTTTACTCAAGCGTTGGCTGATGAGTGGAGTTCTGAGAAAATAAAAATTAACTGTATCAATCCTGAACGCACAGCAACACCTATGCGCACTGCTAATTTTGGTATTGAACCAGAGGAGATGCTACTAAGCGCAAACGAGGTAGCTCTTACAACGCTTCAGGTGTTGGGAACGAATAAAACTGGATTGATTGTTGATATTCGTAAGGATGGTCGGTAACACAATGAATAATGTGCCTGAAAAGTATTATTATATTTACATGGACACCAAGATAAGTGGGGCGATTGAGCAATTGGTTAGGTATTTTCAGGCACAGGTTTTCACTCAGAAGGCCTGTATATGTGTGCTTTGCAAGTATTATATAGATATTGAAAAGTCGTTTAGTAAAAAATTCACTGAAAATAATATAACTTTCAAATTTATAAAAAAGCACTCTGACATTAAATTAGAAAACAATAAAACTGTATTTTATCTTTTCAATGCGCAATCAAACTGCAGGCTAGTCGCAAACCGTAATTTAACACATATTTTTGTTACCCATGGTGAAAGTCATAAACTAGCATCAATAAAACCAATTGTCAGAATCTATGATTATGTGGTTACATCAGGTCAGGTTGGTATAGACCGTTATCTAAAATCTGGGATTTTCTCTAAGTACGATATTCAGAATGGGAAAGTTATCACTCTAGGTAATACGTTTGTTGGTAGCAATAAATATTTTTATGATGAACATTCCACCGCTTTGGTTTATGCTCCCACATGGGAGGGTGGTGTGCCAGATGAAGATTATTGCTCAGTATGTGTCGCTAACACAAAAAAAATAATAGAATTTTGTCACTTGTATAAAATCAGCACCGTTTACGTACAATCCCACCCTAACTTAGGTCATCGAATCAAATCTAAGAAAAATGATTTGTTAATTATGATGAATATGCTTGATATAGCAGGGCTAAAGAGCTATTTAATTGGGGCCTCACCAGCTAAACGAATTGTTGATTTATTCTCCAAGCGTAAAAACAATGTGGAATTACCAGAACGACTGTCAGTTCAATATGCTTTAACTGATATTTCTGCAATGGAGGTTCAATTTTTATATAAAGGGATTCCATGTAGTTTATTTACAGATAAAGTAAAAGTAAGAAATCTAGCAATACCTAAAGTACTTATCGAACACTATAAAGACCGGTTTATATATAGTGATAGCGAATCAATTATTAAGTGCCCACCAATGAACAAAGAGTATTACAGCTATTTTTTTTCATACCCAAGTGAACTTGATAAGTCGATGTCTTTTAATGAAAGAGTTACTTGGCTATGCAAACATACAGAGAAAGAGCGAGCTTTTATAAATAGAAAGCTATTTGATTGCTTTTGATGTTTTTTAATGGTCTGTAATGATGAAATATTTAATTTTTACACTTGCACTGCTATCTCTCCCTAAATACTTGCTTGCTAAAGATGAGGGAAGTATTAACCCATGTGGTGGGATTATGCAAAGCTCTTACACCTCACTCAACTTGGTGAGAAATGGGGCAGGGAGAAACAATGTCATCCAGGGTATTGCATTAGACCAAAAAAATAATTTTCTTTACACTCTTCATGTAACAGGGAAGCCTGAAGCTGGAGTGATTAATCGCTTTGATTACACTGATACGGTTTCAGCTATAGCAATTTCTACACAGTTACAATCTAAATTTATCGGCCATCAAGGGGTCAGTGTTAACCCCATAGATGGTAGTTTATATTCATCGGCCGGTACAGAAGTTAAAAACAGAGGGTGGTATATCACAAGATTTACATTTTCCGCTGGCAGTAAACCGCTGAATTTAAAAATAATAAAAGCATTTGGTGATGGGTATAGCAAAACAACAAATAGCATGCCTACATTTACGCCAAGCGGAGATATTCTTATCGTTAGAGGGAGGAAAAATGGTAAAAATGTTTTGCGTCTCTACGATCACAACAAAATAAAGGATGATGACGACCTATCATCATCCTTTATTGTTGAGTGGGGCGTAGATGCTGGTTTAACTAAAGATGGATATCATTTTCAAGCAATTACAGCGGATGATAGTCATATTTATACTTTGAGTGGTAAAGATGATTTATTGCCTAAAAGGCTGTTTACTTATGACTTTAATGGTAATTTGATTAATAAAGAAGAGAACATTGTTATTGGTTGGGATATTGCAGCAACCACTGGCATGGGAACGCATTGGGAACCTGAGGGGTTGAGTTATGATTATATTAAAAACAAACTGCTCATCGCATTTTCTGTAGGAGATAAAGGAAATCGTAAGGCTATTGTTTTTTTCATATCCAAAAAATAAAGGTGAATGTTGGTTGTGTGAGGTTGTAAATAATTTGTTGTAACTGCCAACTACATTACAGGTGACCGCTTGGGTGACCACCAAATTTGATAGCAATACGATTTAGAAAAACATTCCAATTCTGGAATGGCATAGTCTATTTCTTGTCAGTTTTGTAAAGGCCAAGTGTATTTATTGCATCATGTTGCAATATAGGCCTATGTTCATTTAAGTCTGTGACAATTTTTAGAAAGTCTGATTTCAATAATTCATTATCCATAGTTGAACTTGATATGACGAAAAATTTAATTTAAATGAAAATGCCATATACATTTTTACCATTACCAAATACAGAATCGAGCATTAATAATGACTCTATGGACACAATCCAGCGGCATTCTGGCGCGCAGGCGGCAGATCTCTGCCTGTCTCGGTCAGCCATTGGCCCGACTTGAGCCCTCTTCCAAGTGTTTGCCACAAGCGGGCGATGTGCTGGTCGGCTGGGGCCAGAAGGCCAATACCGGTCAGATTAAACAGAAGGCGCAGGAATTGGGGTTTCCCTACTGGCAGCTGGAAGATGGTTTTATCGGTTATATCGGCCATCCCGCCAGGGGGGGCAAGGCGGTCTCGCTGATCGCCGATCCGGTGGGGATCTACTACGATGCCCGCCAGCCCAGCCAGCTTGAGCAGTTGATCGCCACCCCGTGCGAACCAGAGATGTTGGCACGGGCTGAGCGACTGATCGGTGAGCTGGTACGCCTCGGCGTCACCAAATACAACTGCTATGCCACTCATCCCTATGAGCTTGCCACGCAGGCGCCGTATGGTGAAGAGCAGGGGGGGCTTGTCTCTTTGGCCGAGGGGTTGCTGCAAGATGGCAGACCCAGTGTATTGCTGGTCGATCAGGTGGCAGGGGATCTCTCCATCCCGGGGGCGTTGGCTTGTAATACCGATTTTCTGGCGATGGTGGCCGCTGCTCGGCGCAATCATCCCGGTGCCCGTCTGCTGCTGCGCACCCATCCTGATACGCGTATTGGCAAAAAGAGCGGCGTGCTGGCGCGATTGGCACAAAAGCTCCCTGAGCTGGCAGATCTGGAGATAGTGAGCGAGCCCTGTCATCCCCATCTCCTGCTTAAGATGGTGGATGCGGTCTATACCGTCTCTTCCCAACTGGGGTTCGAGGCGTTACTGCTTGGCAAGCCGGTCCACTGCTTTGGTATGCCTTTCTACGCCGGTTGGGGATTGACCCATGACAGCAAGCTCTGCTTGCGGCGTGTTTTGTCAAGGGCCGATGAGGCTGTGTCGCTGCCACAACTGGTGGCGGCGGCGCTTATTCGTTATCCCCGTTATTGTGACCCTGTGCTGGGAGAACGTTGCGAAGTCGAGGACATCGTCAAGCTGCTGGCCCGCCAGCAGATGGCGCCAGCCCGTTGGCGGCGGCTTTATCTGGTGGGATTTTCGCTCTGGAAGCGTGCCTTTATGCGCACCTTTTGTGCCCATCTGGCCGATGATCTGCGGTTTGTCAGGCGCCCCCCCAAGCGGTTGACCGGCGATGAGCAGGTGCTGGTATGGGGTAGTCGGTACCCCGAGTTGATCTCGGCCATTCGGGTCGAGGACGGTTTTATCCGCTCGAGTGGCCTTGGCTCCAATCTTTGTCGACCATCGTCACTCTCCATCGATCCGGTCGGGATCTACTTCGACAGTCGCCGCCCCAGCGCGCTTGAGCAGCTCCTCAACTATGAGCCGATCGACGAGGCTTTGTTGGCTCGGGGCAACAAGCTGCTGGCGTTGCTGCGTCAATCCCGGGTCAGCAAATACAACGTGGGGACGAGCGTACCATTCCAGCCGCCGCAAGATGGTCGCGTGCTAGTGCTGGTCGTGGGTCAGGTGGATGGCGATGCCTCTATCCTCTGCGGCAGTCCGAAGATCCGCAGCAATGAGCAACTGCTTTGGGCGGTGCGAGCCGCCAAACCGCAGGCGCATATTCTGTTCAAGCCCCATCCGGATGTGGTGTGTGGCAACCGGGAAGGGACCATCTCGGCGCGCTGTCTGGCTGAATGCGTTGATAGTCAGGTGATCCAGTGCGATCTCGCCTCCCTCTATCCCTATATCGACGAGCTGCACACAATGACCTCACTCAGTGGCTTCGAGGCGTTGGTGCAGGGTGTCAAGGTCACGACCTGGGGCCAACCCTTCTACAGTGGCTGGGGCTTGACCCGTGACATCCATCCGCCTGCCAGACGCGAGCGCCCCTTGCCGTTGGCGGCACTGGTCTGTCTGACCCTTGCCGCTTATCCCCGTTATATCGATTGGCAATCAGGCTTGTGGTGCAGCCCCGAACAGTTGATCCGCAAACTGGCGGCACACAAGCCCCTCGCCATGAGCGGTGCGAGCCGTTGGCGACGCTGGCACCTCAAGCTCCGTTTTCTGGTTGATACCCTCAAACCCACTCGCTCTCTGTTCTCCTGATGGATCCTCATTGTATGAATGTGTTGTTGTTACAGGGGCCGCTTGGCCCCTTTTATCAAACCTTGAGCCAACATCTGGTACGGGCTGGCCATCAGGTGGTGAAGATCAACTTCAACGGTGGCGACGAGTGCTGGCCCTGTGCCGGGATCTCTATCAGTTATCACGGCGAGCCAGATGGCTGGAATACGTTTCTGCGACGGATGTTGAAGGAATATTCAATCAATACAGTGCTTTGTTACGGCGATTGTCGTTATTACCACAAGGTGGCGAGCCAGGTGTGTGAGCTCAAGGGATTGTCATTCTGGGCACTGGAGGAGGGGTATCTGCGTCCCGATTTTGTGACCCTTGAGCCGGGCGGCGTCAATGCGTTCAGCCCCTGGTATGAAGAGCGCGCCAGATTGCCGCGAGTAGACTGGCCCGCCGAGTTTATTGCACCTCTCAAGGTGGGCAAGACGTTTGCGGCCAGAGCCTGGTATGCCAGCCGCTATCACATCAGCAAAGCAATCAAGCAGTCACGTTATCCCCATTTTGTCGATCACCGCCCCTGGACGCTCTGGCAAGAAGCGAGGGGGTGGCTGAGAAGTGGGTGGATCAAATATGGTCATCGGCATCGCGATCGAGCACTACTCCATCGTTTCAAGGAACATGCCGGGCAGATCTTCCTAGTGCCGCTGCAGGTGAGTGAAGATTTTCAAATACGAGAGCACTCCGACTTTGGTGACCTGGAGGAGATGATCTCGGAGGTGGTCAGCTCGTTTGCCCGCCACGCCAATCCGGATGATGTGCTGCTGTTCAAACATCACCCCATGGATCGGGGGTATGTCAGCTACCGTGACTGTATCGATCGACTCATCGCCGAGCATGGTTTGGCGGGGCGGCTCTTTTATGGTTATGAATGGCCGCTTCCGGCCCTTTACCCGCTGCTCAAGGGGGTGATCACCATCAATAGCACGGTTGGGTTGTCAGCCCTGTTGCATCAGGTACCTACCATCTGTTTGGGTCGCGCGCTCTATGACATCATCGGGATGACCACCAGTGGCCCGCTTTCCTCTTTCTGGCAACATCAGAGCCCGGTTTGTGAAGCGACCTTTCAGCGAGCCAGAAACTCCCTGCTGCACCTCACCCAGCTTAATGCCAGCTTCTATCGCCATCTTGATACGGGGGCTGAGGCGGTGCTCGCAAGGATGCGGCTTGCCGAAACGGCGGTCACTCATGAACCTGCGTTGCACAGAGAGCCAACTCGTTCACGTGGAGCATAGATAAGCAGGGAAATTGATCACCAGAGCCATTCCCCCATAGGGACTCCGATATTTTCAACCCACGAATTTCATTCTCTTTCGTAAAAAAATAAATAACCATCAAGGATGCTGATATGAAAACCAAGCCATATATGTTGGCCATTCCGCTATTGTGCTTGCCTGTCGTTTCGAGTGCCGCGGATGATTTTTCAATTTTAATTCATGGCGCCGCAATTCATAGTGATTGCACCAAAGGAAAGGGAAAGAAAAGCAAGAGTTGTGATTTTAATAATTTCAATCCGGGATTAGGGTTGGCCTGGGCTTTTTGGGGCGATAGCGACACTGGCAAGCTGGCGGTGCGCGGAGGGGCATATAAGGACTCTTTCAACGAGACGGCTTTATACGGTGCGCTCTCATATCGCAAGGAGTGGTATTTTACCGAGCATGCCTTTGCTGGCCTGGGGTTTCAGGCCGGTTATCTCAATGGTTCTGGCCTGGATGGCTTTGCTGCCTTGCCGATGGTGACGCTGGGCTACAAGTCAGTGGCGTTGGAAGTGGGATATGCGCCAAAGCTTGATTTTGCATTGGGTAGCAAGCATGTTGCCGTGACGACATTCTCTTTACGCTGGAACTTGTGACTATAAGACATCATTAATGATTGGGTTATATGTCGGCGTTCAGATTTGACATGCGTATAGTGATTTAAAAGCTATGTAAAGTGCATTGCGAATGTCTTTACGGATGCATTCTAATAAAATTTGTATTTTTAGGTGCAATGAAATAACAAGGTTTGCTGGCCATTTATAAAGGGTAATCCTCAAGGGGGCTGGTAATTTATTTACGGTTAATAACTATAAAAATATAACCATGGCTGGCCAAGCTATTAGCCTCAACGATGAATTCTTTGTACTCGAATTTGATACAGTGGCGAGTTGTCTTTTTGCCACATACCAAGCCCAACCTGTTTAGCAGGTTGGGCTTTTTCTTTTGGTGATGTGCTGAGGGATTATCCGGTCGCCTGCGTATCTGTGGTCATCGATCCGGATGAATGCGGTTGGATGCTCGCCGTGCCTGCCAGGAGTGCAGACGCTGCTGCGCCCCGATGATGAAGACAAAAAAGACCGGTACGAAGAAGATGGCCAGCAGGGTGCCGCTGATCATGCCGCCAAACACGCCGGTGCCGATGGCGTGCTGGGTCTCCGCGCTGGCGCCACTGGCGAGCATCAGCGGCACCACGCCGAGGGTGAAGGCCAGCGAGGTCATCAGAATGGGGCGCAGGCGCAGGCGGGCAGCAGTGACAGCAGCATCAAGCAGCGAGCGCCCTTCGCCGTGCAACTGGCGCGCAAACTCCACGATGAGGATGGCGTTCTTGGCCGACAGACCGATGATGGTGATCATGCCTACTTTAAAGAAGACGTCGTTGGGCATGCCGCGCAGCATCACGGCCGCGACAGCACCGAGCAGGCCCAGCGGCACCACCATCATCACCGAGAGCGGGATCGACCAGCTTTCATAGAGTGCTGCCAGCACCAGGAAGACCACCAGCGCCGACAACAGCATCAGCAGGGGGGCCTGCTCGGCCGACTGGCGCTCTTGCAACGACTGTCCCGTCCAGGCCAATGCGAAGCCTGGCGGCAATTGCGCCACCAGACGCTCCATCTCCGCCATCGCCGCTCCGCTGGAGATGCCGGGCGCTGCCCCCCCGGCAATACGCACGGCGGGGAAGCCATCGAAGCGCATCATCTGTTGCGGCGATTCGCGCCATTCCGGTGTCACCACCTCCCGCAAGGGGACCATGCCGCCGCTGGCATTGCGCACCCGCAGGCCGAGCACGTCATCGAGCTGCATGCGCGCCGACGCGTCGGCCTGCAGAATGACCTGCTGCATGTGCCCGCCGTTGGGGAAGTCGTTGACGTAGAGCGACCCCATTGCGGCCGACAGGGTACTGCTCACGCTGGCGAACGAGAGTCCCATGGCTTCGGCCTTCTGTCGGTTGATCTCGAGGTGAATGCTCTCGCCGGGAGGCAGATTGTCGGGATACACATCACTGACTACCTGGCTTTTGGCGGCCAGTTCCAGCAGTTGTGCCTGGGCGGCCAGCAGCGCGGCATCTCCCCGGTTGGCTCTGTCTTGCAGGAACAGGGTGAAGCCGGAGGCGGTGCCCAGCTCGTCGATGGCGGGTGGCAGCAGGCTCATTACCGTGCCTTCAGGAATGTTTGCCATGGCTGCTTGTGCCAGATCTGCCTCTTCGGCTGCCGTGGCACCATGACGCTGATCCCAATCTTTGAGCATGGTGAAGGCCATGGCGGCATTGGGGCCTGCGCCGGAGAAGCTGAAGCCCTGCACCACCAGGTTGGTGTCCAGCGCCTCGCGAGAGGCGACGTGAGCCTCGAAGGCCTTGACCACCTCAAGAGTACGCTCGCTGGTAGCGCCGGTTGGCAACTGGATGGAGGTCATGAAGTAACCCTGATCCTCGTCCGGCAGGAAAGAGGAGGGCAGCTGGGCGGCGCCGATGGCTAGCACGGCGCAGAGGGCGGCAAAGGTTGCCATCATCCGTCCGCTGCGCCCGACCAGCCGGGTTACCCGCGCACCGTAGCCTGCCGTGAACCGCTCGAAACCCCGGTTGAAGGCACCGAAGAAGCCGCGCTTCTCATGATGATCCGGACTGACCGGGCGCAGTAAGGTGGCGCAGAGCGCAGGCGTCAGGGTCAGGGCGAGGAAGGCCGAAATGAGGATAGACACCGCCATCGACAGGGTGAACTGCTGGTAGATGACCCCCACCGAGCCGCTGCCAAACGCCATGGGGAGGAACACCGCCGTGAGCACCAGGGTGATGCCGATCACCGCCCCGGTGATCTCTTTCATGGCCTGCGACGTCGCCTCCCGGGGCGAGAGCCCCCGGGTGGCCATCAGGCGCTCGACGTTCTCCACCACCACGATGGCGTCGTCGACTATGATGCCGATGGCCAGCACCATGCCGAACATGGTGAGGGAGTTGATCGAAAAGCCGGCCAGCAGCATCACCGCGAAGGTGCCAAGCAGAGCGATGGGGGCGACGATGGCCGGGATCAGGGTGTAGCGCAGGTTCTGCAGGAAGAGAAACATCACCAGAAACACCAGCACCATGGCTTCCAGCAAGGTATGGATCACCTTTTCGATGGAGACCTTGACGAAGGGGGCCGAGTCAAAGGGGATCGAATAGGCCATGCCCGCCGGCAGGGTGGGAGCGAGCTGGGCGAGACGGGTGCGCACCGCATCGGCGGTACGCACGGCGTTGGCGCCGGGGGAGAGCTGGATGGCGGCGCTGGTGGCGGCCACGCCGTTCTCCCGGTTGGAAAAGGCGTAGGATTGCGCCCCCAGCTCGACCCGGGCGACATCACCCAGCACCAGCTTGGCGCCATCGCCACCGGCTCGCAGCACGATGGCGACGAATGCCTCGGGGGTCGTCAGCTGCCCCTGAACCGTGAGGGGAACCGTCAGGCGCTGCCCAGGCAGGGCGGGTTCGTCACCGAGGCGTCCCGGTGCAATCTGGATGTTCTGCTGCTCGATGGCCTGCGCCACCTCGCTGATGGTCAGCCCGTAGGCGGCGAGTTTGGCCGGATCTACCCAGATGCGCATGGCCTGCTCGGCGCCAAACAGCTGCACTCGTCCTACCCCGTCGATGCGGCGCAACTCCTGCACAATATTGCGTGCCATGTAGTCGTTGAGGGCAACCTCATCGAAGCGGCCATCCGGTGAAGTCATGCCGACCATCATCAGAAAGCCGGACGAGGCGGACTCCACCTGCAGGCCGGTTTGCCGTACCGCCTGTGGCAAGCGAGGCTCGACCGCCTTGATGCGGTTTTGCACGTCCATCTGGGCCAGCTCCGGATCGGTGCCCGGCTTGAAGGTGGCGGTGATCTGCGCGCTGCCGGAGGCGTCCACAGAGGACTCGAAGTAGAGCAGGTTCTTCACTCCCGACAGCTCGCGCTCGATAAGGCTCACCACCGCATCGTTCAGGGTCTGCGGCGTGGCGCCCGGATAGGTGGCATAGAGGGTTACCGACACCGGCGCCACCGAGGGATAGCGGGAGATGGGCAGCTTGGGGATGGCGATGACCCCCGCCAGCACGATGAAGAGGGCGATCACCCAGGCAAACACCGGGCGATGAATGAAAAACTGCGGCATGGATAACTCTCCGATTCAGCGAATGCCACCGTCAGCCGGTTGGCTGACGGCGGGTGGTTGCCAGGGGGAGGCAATGACCTGAACCCCCGGGGTCAGACGGTCGATCCCTTCGATCATCACCTGTTGCCCGGCACTGAGCCCGGATGCGATGCGGTACTGGCTATTCACCAGTTCAGCGGTGTTGACCGGAACCAGCTGTGCCTGCCCCTGGCCATCCACCACCCACACGCTGGTCTGACCCGAGGTGCGCACTACTGCCTGCTGGGGCACGGTCAGGGCGTTGGCATAGCGGGCACGGGGAATGCGCGCTTGCACGTAGAGACCGGGCAACAGCCGCCGCTCAGGGTTATCCACCAGCACCCGCAGCAGCACATCGCCGGTCCCGGCATCGACCTCGATGCCGGAGAAGAGGATGCGCCCCTGCATGCCCAGCGGTGTGCCATTGCTACCGAGGATCTCCACCGCCAGTTCCGGTGCCGTTGAGCCAGCCTGCTGGCGCAGGGATTCCAGCACCGAGGCCGGTTGACGCACATCGACGTAGACCTGATCGATCTGCTGTATTCGGGCCATGGGTGTGGCATCGGTGGGGGACACCAGGGCCCCTTCACTCACCAGCGCCTGATCGATGCGCCCGGCGATGGGGGCCTCCACGCTGGCAAATTGCAGGTTCAGCTGGTGCCGGGCCAGGGTCGCCCTGGCCTGGGCCACATCGGCGGCCGCCTGATCCCGCTGGGAGACCGCGTCGTCATAGGTCTGGCGGCTGATGGCGTCGGTGCGCAGCAGCGGCTTCAGGCGGTCAATCTGGATGCGGGCGCGGGCCAGCACGGCCTCGGCCCGTTGCAATGCGGCGGCGGCGCTGTCGACATCGGCCTTGAAGGGGGCCGGGTTTATCTGGAACAGCACTGTGCCTGCGCTGATCTCGGCGCCCTGCTCGAACAGGCGGCGCTGTACGATGCCGCTGATCTGGGCGCGAATGTCGGCGCTGCGCAGTGCCGCCACCCGGGCGGGCAGATCTTCGCTGATGACAAGTTCCCGACCAGTCAGAGTCAGCACCGACACCTGAGGAGGGGCGGGTGCCTCCTGCTCTTGGGGCGCGACATCGCAACCCGCCAACCCGAATGCGGCAATGACGGCGAGCAGGGCGCCCGCATACCGCTGTTTTACAAACCTCATCCACTCACCTCGTTAAACCGTCTCTCCGGTGTGATGTGACCGGAGAGTGCATCGAGCGGCTATTATGGCGAGGGGCTATTGCGAATGATTCGAGGCTTTGTGGAGAATCCATGGAGGCGATGATAAAGTTCAACGCCACCTTTTTTCGAGTCCGACTATGTCCCATCTCAATGCTTCCGCCAGCCCGGCGGGCCAGTCACTGGTACTGATTGCAGAGGATGAAGCCGAGATCGCCGACATCCTCGCCGCTTACCTGCAACGTCATGGCTTGCGCTCCCTGCACGCCGCCGATGGCCGTGAAGCGCTGGCCATGCATCAGGCATTCAAACCCGATCTCCTGCTGCTGGATGTGCAGATGCCGCAACTGGATGGCTGGCAGGTGCTCAGCGAGATCCGGACGCGTGGCGACACGCCGGTGATCATGTTGACCGCCCTCGATCAGGATCTCGACAAGCTGATGGGGCTGCGCATGGGGGCGGATGACTATGTGGTCAAACCCTTCAATCCGGCCGAAGTGGTGGCGCGAGTGCAGGCCGTGCTCAGGCGCACCCGAGCCGTAAAGCCTGCCACGGCGAACGTGTTGCGGGTCGGCCAGTTTCAGATCGATCTGGAGAGCCACGAGGCCAGCATTTTCCGCGATGACCAGCAGCAGGTGCTGGAGCTGACCCTGACCGAGTTCAAGTTGCTCGCCTCTTTGATGCGGGCGCCGAAACGGGTGTTCAGTCGCGCCGAACTGCTGACTCACTGTTTGCCGGAGGGGGATACCCAGGAGCGCACTGTGGATAGCCACATCAGCAAGTTGCGCAAAAAACTGGAGACACACGGCATTCAGGGGGTCCCCGCCAGTGTCTGGGGCGTTGGCTATCGCTTCGGGGGCGATGCATGAAATCGGCGCCCGGCCTTCGCAGGCAGATCATCCGCTCTCTGGGCTTGATGACGCTTGGTATCATCTCCCTCGCGGTGATCGGCACCTATGTGTTTTATGGCATCGCCGTGGCGTTTGTGCCGGGCAGCATCTCCGAGACCTGGGTGCCCTCCAGAGTCGAGATGTTATGGATCGGTTCCACCATTCTCATTGCATTGGGGATGGCGCTGTACGTGGCGGTTCGCCTCTCTCGCCGCATCCTGACTCCCCTCAACTCGGTGGCAACCAGCCTGCGCGAGGTGGCCGAGGGCAAACTCGATGCCCGCGTGCCGGAGGATGAGCAGGCGATCGGGGAGACGGCGCAACTGGTGCGCGACTTCAACGCCATGGCCGAGCGGCTGCAGAGCATGACCCGCGAGCGGGAGTTCTGGAATGCCGCCATCGCCCACGAATTGCGCACTCCGGTGACCATTTTGCGCGGCCGCTTGCAGGGGCTGGCCGAAGGGGTATTTCCTCCCAGCAGCGAACTCTTCGAGGGGTTGCTGCGCCAGGTCGAGGGGCTCAATCACCTGATCGAGGATTTGCGGGTATTGAGCCTCAACGACAGCGGCCATCTGGAGTTGCAGCGGACCGAGGTCAGGCTGGCCGACGAGCTTGCCGTGGTGCTTGAGGCGTTTGCCAGCCCTCTGGCGGCGAGTGGATTTGTGTTGCAGCGGGAGCTCGATAGCGAACTTCATGTCTGCTGCGATCTGTTTCGTATCCGTCAGGCTCTGATGGCGCTGTTGGAAAATGCCCAGAAGCACGCGCTGCCTGGCCTGCTGACCGTGCGGCTGCATCGCTCGGAGAGAGTGTGTGTCCTGAGTGTGGAAGATGAGGGGCCAGGCATCAGCGAGGAGATCACCGCCTGTATCTTCGATGCGTTTCGTCGGGGAGATCCGTCACGCTCGCGCAAGAGCGGCGGCAGCGGACTCGGACTCGCCGTGGTCAAGGCGATTGCCGAGGCGCACGGTGGCAGCGCGGTTTGCCAAGCTACCGGACGGGGAGGGAGCCGATTCGTGCTCTCCTGGCCCATCTCGGCCATGTCCGGTGGTCCTGAAATCTAGCCTAGGGGCGACAGGCTCTGATGAAGCTAATACAGCTGACAGCTGCCCGCACAGGGGCGTTCGACAAGCGACTGCCATAAGGGTTTTCACCGCTTTGCCGGGTGAGCAGGAGGGGCTGGGACATGGCTCATTTGGCGCGAAACCATGGTTTTTAGCCGTCAAAAATTGAAACCGTTTTCAGAAATCCTTTTCAACTGTGATCCGCTTCAAAGCTTTTTCGGGCGCCAACCTCTAGCATTGGCTCCACGAATTAGGGGCTAGCGCTCCCGATTTTCCCGCTGTGGGAGGTAACCGGATGATCCGGCTATTTCCTTCGTTACTTTCGACGGTCATCATGGATGGCCGTTTTTTTTTGAGTTATTTCACGGTAAAGGGTCGAGCCGCTGGCGCTTTACCGTTAAAATTCCGCTTTTGCACTTGCCCGTGAGTCTTGATGTCTGCGTCCACCCTCTCTTCGGATAGTTATGCCCTGCTCGCAACCCTGCAATTGCAGCGCGTTGCCAGTACCCGTTTGCTGCAAGAACAACTGGCGATAGGCCATGCCCTGATCGATAAACTGACCCGATTGCAGGATGCGGGGCTGGTCAGATTGCGCGGGGAGCAGCAGTGGAGCCTGACCGCCGAGGGGACGCTGGCGCTGATCCTGGGGGTGCGTGCCGGTCTCTGCCCGGCGCCGGACTGGAGCCGGGTGCCCTCATTGACCGGGCAGGATCTCACCCATGCGGTGGTGCGCGAGCTCTGCCGCGGCAAAGCGGGGGAGATCCCCACCTATTTCTCGGCCAGCGATCTGCTGACCCTGCTTGATACCCTGGACGCTCACCAGTTGCTGGCGGGCTCCAGCCCCGCCTGGCAGCAAATGTTGCTGGAGCACTTCTCGCTGCAACTCTTGCTCGATGCCCCCTATGAAGAGCGCTGGCCGCTGGCCAATGCGCTGGTGCGCTGCGCCCCCGAGGTGCAGGCCCGGGCCAAAGCGTTCGAGGCGGAGTGGCGCTGGCTCTGCGGGGATGGCGAGTGCACCTCGCCAACCGGCGAGGACAAGGATGCCGCCCCCGGCTGGCCAGCCCTGCAGGCGCTGGCCCAGCAGAGCCAGAGCGGCCCGCTTGGCGAGCGACTGCTCACCGCGCTGGGCCAGTGGCAGGCAACCGATGAGGGTGAAGCGGGCCAGTGGCCCCGTTCATTCAGCGCCCTGCTCTGGCTTGGCTGGTTGCAACAGGCCGATCCCGTCATCGCCAGCGAACAGCGCAAGAAGTGGCAGCGCAGTCTGACTGGCCAGTTCCCCCTGCTTGCCGACTTGCTCAGCCAGTGGGCGGGCGATCGCCACGGTCAGGCGGTCGGCCTGTTCGATACCCTGCAGCTGCCGGTGGAGGAGCTCCACTGGGGCTATCTCTGGCTCGATCTCTGTGCGCTGGCCCGTCACGGTGCCCAGAGCCCGCAGGTGGCCATGTTGCACAAGTGGGATCTCTCCCATCTGCTCGATGCCGAGCCCCATCATCGCCTGATGGCCTTTTGTCAGGATCTGCTGCGCATCTTGTTGGGCGAGGCGGCCAAAGGGGCGCCCTTGTGCCAACTGCGCGGCAGTGAGGAGAGTACGCAAGAGGGCAGTGACGAGCAGGATGATGACGGGGACGAGGATAAAACCGCGGCCTCTGCCAGCTGGCTCAACTGGTTGCAGGGGCTGGGACGTTCCAGTGGCGTACGCAAGCCGCAGGAGCGGCTGG
>NZ_CAWLMI010000046.1:0-23952 GCF_963862045.1 Aeromonas sp. 159
GAGCCTCGACTGGTCGCAGGCACTGGCGCTCTGGAGCCTGCCGCTGCTGCTGGCCCTCGGCTGGCTGGGATGGAAAGTGCGTCTGCCAAGCACAGCGGCGGTCGCAATCCCCCACGGCGAGCAGCGGCTGATCACCCTGCCCCGCAGCTGGTTGCTGATCGTCTGCTTTGGCATCATCAACAGCGGCTACGGCATCGTAGTGGCCTGGCTGGCCCCCGCCTATATGGCAAATGGGTGGAACGCGGCACAGGCGGGCGAGCTGGTCGCCTGGCTGGCGCTGGCGCAGACCGCCAGCGGCCTCGGCTTGCCGCTGCTGGCGGCGCGCAGTCTGGATCGGCGGCCGTGGATGGGGCTTGCCATCGCCATGCAGCTGGCGGGATTTGGCGGCCTCTGGCTGGCGCCAGCCAGTGCCCCGATTCTCTGGTGCATGCTGTGCGGCGCCGGTCTTGGCGGCAGTTTTTCGCTGATCATGGTGATTGCGCTCGATCACCTGCCCGACCCGCGCCGTGCCGGTACCCTGAGCGCCCTGATGCAGGGATTTGGTTTTATGCTGGCCGCCACCGGCCCCTGGGTGGCGGCGCGGCTCTATCACTATATGGGCGACTTTGCGGCCGCCTGGCAGTGGCAGCTGGGGGGCTTGCTGCTGATGAGCCTGCTGGTGCTGCGCCTCGACCCGCGCCACTACCCTCGCGTCATGGGGTTACCGACCGCCAGCGAGCCGCCCCTTTCGGCGCCCCTCCCGGCCAGCGCTGCGGCCCAAAGCAACACACCGGCCTGAGGCCGGTGTGTTGGGGATAGCAGTGTAGAGGATCACAAGACGAGGCTGACGCCACTCAGGGGGGCAACTCAGCGCCCCTTCTTCTGCCGTCCGGTGTTAGCGGTGCGCGGCTTGCCTGCGGCCGGTTTACCACCCTTGGGAGCCCCTTTGCCAGCGCCGCCCTTGTTGGCAGTACCTTTGCCCGCGCCACCCTTGCCCACCGGCAGCTTCTTCTCGAAAGCTTCCGGGCCCGGCACATTGGGACGCCCGCCAATCTCGTGATCATCATCGCGGCGCGGCTTCTTGCCCTGCCCCGGTTTGGCGCTTTGCGCCGCAGGGGCCTTGGCCGCCTTCGGTTTGTCGCCTTTGGCCGGTTTCACCTCGGAGGAGGAGTCCTCAATCAGCTTGAACAGCTCGATCAGCTCGTCGTCGGTGAGATCGCGCCACTCGCCCACCGGCAGCCCCTTGAGGCTGACGTTCATGATGCGGATGCGCTCGAGCTTGGTCACTTCAAAACCGAAGTGCTCGCACATGCGGCGGATCTGGCGATTCAGCCCCTGCACCAGGGTGATGCGAAAGACGAACGGCGCCTCTTTCTTCACCTTGCACTTCTTGGTCACAGTCCCGAGGATCGGCACCCCGGCCGCCATGCCGCGCACAAACTCGTCGGTCACCGGCTTGTCGACGGTCACCAGATACTCTTTCTCGTGATCGTTGCCCGCCCGCAGGATCTTGTTGACCAGATCGCCGTGGTTGGTGAGGAAAATCAGCCCCTGCGAATCCTTGTCGAGACGCCCGATGGGGAAGACCCGGGTGCTGTGGTTGACGAAATCGACGATGTTGTCCTTCTCGCCCGCCTCTGTGGTACTGACGATGCCCACCGGCTTGTTGAGGGCGATCAGCACCAGACTGTCCGCCTCGCGCGGCTCGATCACCTGACCATTCACCTTGACCAGATCGCCAACCTGCACCTGATCACCGATCCCGGCCCGCTTGCCGTTGATAAAGACGTGGCCCTGCTCGATAAAGCGGTCGGCCTCGCGGCGCGAGCAGATACCGCTCTCGCTGATGTATTTGTTCAGGCGCATGGATTCGTTAGCCAGCATGAGTCACCTGCCAGAGGGGCTGAACCCCATCCTGTTGTACGGTTGCGTGCGTCGGCCATGCCGGACACATGATCTGCGGCATCACCCTCTCCACTACGTCGATTTTTTGCATACGGCTCCAATTTCAACGAGGCCAATGCCGGCCCATCCGGCAAAAAAGTGCGACACATTACCACATCGCCCGCCACAGCACGCCGGATTATCGCCAACTCCGACGCACCGGCGACACAATTGCGGGCCAGCTCACAGCGCCAAGCCCCGCATCAGGGGCGATGGGGCAAACGGGGTTTGCCCTATTTCATGGCCAATAAAAGAGTCAGCAGTGGCGAGACAGGGGAGTACCGAAAGAGGCAAACGAGGAAAAGATCCGCCCCGACCAGCGGCCGGGGCCAGCGGTTGATACGCCAACCCAGCTCCCCTCTGTCGCGGCGGACTCAGGGGTAGCGACTTATCTCGATCAGGTTCTGATCCGGGTCGAGGAAGTAGATTGACTCGATGGGCCCGCAGGCCCCGCTTTTCATCACCGGCCCCTCGACAATCTCCACCCCGTGGCAGGCCAGCTGAGTCATCACCTGCTCCAGCGGCCAGCGGGTGATAAGGCAGACATCCCCCGACCCCACCTGCGCCCGGTTACGCGGCTCCTGCCCAAGCAGTTGCAAATTGATCTTCTGGTTGCCAAACCCCACCGCCCGGCGCCCCGCACCGAAGGTGATGGCCTCCATATTGAGCACCGAGCTGTAAAACGCCACGGCGCGCTCGATATCACTTACCGTCAATACCAGATGGTCGATATGGCTGATCATGATTCCCTCCTGGTGCTGATGCCGGCAAGGCTGCCGGTGGTGATAAACATGCAGCCAGCCAACCCGGCTGTCCGCCTTGCCAGCTGCATACCCGCTCGTTTGCCATAGACATCACAGATACAGGAACGCCCCGCTAGCTCCTCCATCATACCGGGCCAAACCACCCGCGACTGTGGTATGGCGCGCAAAGATGCCCCGACGACTTGGCGGCGCGATAAATCTCCATCAGCGCACTGCGGCACACGCTGTGTCCCTCTGGGCCAGCAAGGTCTCATCTTCGCTATCCATCGCTGCCAGAATCGCCTGATTGCAGGCCCGCTCTGCCAGCTTGGCCGGACTCTGTTTGGCATTCCCAATCTCGGCAATCATCGGCCTGTAGCTGACGGCGGCCGAACAATACATGCCGCGATATTTGGGCAGTTGCCAACTGCTGTCATCCTGCCGGGTCAGGTCATCGCACAGCTTGTGAAACAGAGCCGAAGCCTTGACCGTGCACTGGCTAAAGCGCTGCACATCCTGCTCGTAGGGACGACAAACGCTCGGCTGCTGGATCTGCCAGAGCTGAAACGAGAAGGGTACTGATTCCCCCTCATACTGCACCACCAGCGTCTTGGCCTCGGTGCCATAGATATCCGCAACCTGCTGCTGTACCAGATTGAGATAAGCCGAAAAAAGATAGGAAACCGGATCCATCACCACCTCCCTGTGGTTGTCACTGCCGGGCTTTATTACCGAAAACCGGGGCGATTTTCAAACGAGTAACAGGCGACAACAGCTTACTGATTTGGCAACAAAAAATAATTACTTTTCAAACGCGATGGAAGCTGGGCCGAGAGTGCTATCCGGTCAGTTATATGGACGGGAATGATCCATGGCGATCTGCAATTCACGGCCACCGGCAATCTCGCCATGACTGATGCCGCTGGTCAGCCACCAGCTGATAACCAGAAGCAGTCGTTCCGGATCATGGCGCAGACGCCCTTTCAGGGCACACTCCCAGATGATCAGACGGCGGATACCCAGTTGGTCCAGCTCGGCCAGATGACGGGCATCTCGCGCACGATTGCTGGCGATCTTGGCTTGCCAGAAGTCGGTTCTGCTCGATGGCAACTTGAAGAGATGACAATCATGACCATGCCAGAAACAACCATTCACCTCGATCACCGCACGGTAGCGAGCCAGCCAGAGATCCGGCGTGCCCGGCAAGGCGGTATTGTGCAAGCGATAGCGAAACCCGGCATGATGCAACATGGCGCGCACCCGCTTCTCGGGACGGGTATCCCGGTTACGAATACCGGCCATCATCTCGCTGCGCTTTTGGGGCTTCACGATATCTGTCACAATGTCGCCTCGCTTGTGATGTCGCATTAAATACTGTATAAAAAACCAGTTCAATCACTGACTATTGATGATTATGCCTACAAATGGCTAAGAAATAAGTGAGTTATCTCTGTGAAAACCTTCTTGAAAAAATATGAAGATGCATTAAGCGCCCTGGCACATGAACATACCCCCACAGGAAGTGACCCACGAGCATTAATTCATCAATGGCTGCACGCCATTGCATCTGACACTGAACTGGCATGCCAATCAGCAAAAATCAACAAAGAAATCATCATCTCGGAACTCACCAAGCATGATTTGATTGCGAGCCCGTCCGAGCTGAAAACAACTCTGCATTCTCTTGTGGTAAGTCCACCATCAGATAAAAACGTTTTTACTTTTATAGATTTGTTTGCTGGTATTGGTGGTTTTAGAACAGCCCTGCAAAGCCTGGGGGGCGTTTGTACATTTAGCAGTGAATGGGATAAATCTGCACAGCAAACATATCTCAATAATTATGGCGAACTGCCATTTGGTGATATCACAGCTTTCACAAATGATAATATTAGTGACAAGCATTTGAATACACTAGTCCCTTCACATGATATTCTTGCTGCAGGTTTCCCCTGCCAACCGTTCAGTGGTGCAGGTGTATCAGCTAGAAATGCTGTCGGCAAAGAACATGGTTTCAAATGTGAAACTCAAGGCACTCTTTTCTTTGATGTGATGCGTATTGCATCAGTAAAAAAACCTAAAGTTCTCTTTCTGGAGAATGTTAGAAATATTACCAGGCATGATAAAGGTCGAACCTTTGATGTAATCAAAAGGTCCGTAGAGGAAATCGGTTATACATTCAAATATGAACTAATCGATTCATCATCGCTAGTACCACAACGTAGAGTACGTTGCTACATGGTATGCACTCGCAATGATCTGAATATTGACTTCAAATTCCCTGAATTTGACGGTCAACCTCTACCACTCAGGTCTATTCTGGAGCCGACTCCAGATGCAAGATTCACTATTTCTGATGCTCTCTGGCAAGGACATATAAAAAGAACAGAGAGAAACCTTGATAGAGGAACAGGCTTTACAGCCTTTACAGCAAATCTGGATAAGCCATCAAACACACTGGTCGCAAGATATGGTAAAGATGGTAAAGAATGCCTAATTCCTCAGGAAGGTAAAAACCCGAGACTATTGACACCCAGAGAATGTGCAAGATTACAGGGATATCCTGAAAATTTTGTTATTCCTACAGCAAAAACTCCAGCCTACAAGCAATTTGGTAATTCAGTCGCGGTACCCGTTATCAGGAAGATTGCTGAAAAAATAGTAGAGGCCATCATATGAGCTTTGAAGATTTCTGCACAAAATCAATGCGTTACGATAAGCAAAGGGTTCAATGTCAAGAATCCTTTGTCATCAGCTTCAATAATGAGAAAGATGAATGCTTTACCATAAAACCTGAGACGCTGATTGCATTTCTTCAATTCATGTTGGAAAACTACAATCAGATTGAAAATGCTTGGGGCTCTGTCCCAAGCAAAAAAAACAGCTTAAATATATACGAAGAAAAATCATATCGCGCAATTTATGGAAAAGCTTCAGACATCGATGAGTTGAAAAGCATCAGTTCTATAGGTCGCAGCCAAACGAAAGCAATAACAAAAGTAATATCTAAATTCATAGCCTATCTATTAGATGAAGAGTACGTCGGCGTTGAATCAAACACTTTTTTTGTTGACTCATATTTAAAGTCGGCATTAGAAAAAGTCGCATCGGGATTCAAAGAATATGAAAATAAAAAATCGCCCTCTTCTTCTACCCCTCAACTAAAAGTGCTTTTCGAAAACTGGCTTGCGAAACAAAACCTTAGCACTAGCACTATAAAAAAATACTCGGAGCAGAGTATTGCTAAAGCTGATGAAGTAGTGTCATCTATTGATGAATCACTCCCCAGATTTTATTCGGTTTCAGATGTTGGCATTTGTGAAAAACTAATAAACACCTTACTTAAAAGCGATCTTTGGAAAGATTTAAACACTGCGGGAAATGGGATGTACTCCTCGGGAGTGAAAAAATACGAATTATTTCTCAATCAGTATTTCATAAATAAACCTATCTCCTGTCATAAACCATTTTTACTTTTTGCCGGTATTTCTGGCACAGGAAAAACCCGTTTTATTCGTGAGCAGGTCAAGGACTATCCAGGCCAGAAAAATTACTGCCTGGTACCTGTACGACCTGACTGGCACGAACCCTCTGACCTGCTGGGCTATATCTCCAGGATCAGTGGTAAAAAGGAGTATGTATCAACGCCGGTGCTGCATTTTATTACCCAAGCCTGGATTCATATTTACGAGCGTATTGGCGAAGTCAGAGCCGATGGCAAGATTGGTCTGAGCCAGGAACAACTGGACCATATTCCCCCCTTCTGGCTCTGCCTAGACGAGATGAACCTGGCTCCGGTTGAACAATATTTCGCCGACTATCTCTCGGTACTGGAGACCCGCCACTGGTATACCTCACCCGAACTGACGGCATTTAACGACAAAGAAGGGGTGGACTACGGCTATGTCTACCAGTGCGATCCCCTGCTCAAAGCAGATACGCTTAGCCAGCAACTGGATCAGAACGCGCGTACCGAACTGGCGGAAAAACTGGGACTGGACCTCGATGTTTCGCTGCATCAGCAGATCTGGGCCAGCTTCTGCCAACACGGTATCGCTATCCCCTTCAACCTGATGGTGGCCGGTACCGTCAATATGGACGAGACCACCCACGGCTTTTCCCGCAAGGTGATCGACAGGGCCCTCACCTTCGACTTTAACGAGTTCTTCCCCAACGATTTCGATGCCTACTTTGCACCGGCATTGCAGCCAAAACTGCTGGGTTATCCGACCTGGTCAGACGGACGCGCCATTACTGAAGTCTCCGCTCTGGAACAATACAGTAAAGAGAGCGTCGCCTTCCTGAAGGCAGTCAACGAGGTGCTGCAACAGAGCCCGTTCGAACTGGCCTATCGCGCCCTGAACGAGCTGATGCTGGCCCTGCTAGCCCATCGCCCCGCCAATACCGCAGAACTGGTCGCCATCTGGGATGACTTTATGATGTGCAAGGTATTGCCGCGCATTGAGGGGGATAGCGACAAGTTGCGCAGCCATCAGACGGCCGATAGCGACCTGCTGACTGACCTGGAAAAGGTGTTGGCAGAACAATTTACCGAGCACTGGGAGGGGACACGCCCTGACCTGTTTAACTGCAAGGTGGCTGCCGCCGGTGAAGATTCCGCCCCCGCAGAACCGCCGCTCGTCCCCTGCCGCAGCAAGAAGAAACTGGCCTGGATGAAAGAGCGGCTGACACGGCAGTGCTTTACCAGCTTCTGGCCGTAAGGGGGTTGTGATGGAGTGCCTGTTTACCCTGCAGAGCCGTGACTGGATTTTGCGGATCTATGCCAATGAGAAGACGGTTCAGAAACGTTATCTACAGCTACAAGCTACCCGCGCCCATCATCAACAGGAGCGCGACAAATCGGGCCTGCCAGCGAGCGCGGGCAGATACGAACCGCCAGTTGTGCGCATCTCGCAGCCCCTTTCCATCACTCTGGCTGAGGCTGATGGCTGCCCGCTGGAGCTGCCTGATGATCAGGCGCTCTCCGCTCTGGTACTGCCAACCCCCCTGTTGTATGAGAACTGCTTTTACGAATTCGAATGGGAGTTTCTTCACGGCGTTAGCGAGGGGAGTGATGCGCCGCGGCTGGAGCATCATCTGCAGCGGATCTGCGAGTCGTTTCGCTTCAAAAGCAGGCGTGGATCGCAGGAGCTGCTGGGGGGATTCAATACCGGCAACGAAGTAGGCACACTTGCACTCCCCTTCTCTTATCAGCCGAAATCGGCTGCAGGAAAAGCTGCTCGCGTTCAGCTGACGCTCTGGTTCGAGGTCTACCCGGTCAAGCTGGATATCCGCCGGGATGTGCCGCTGATCCATCAGGTGCTGGATGAGCAGTACCCCTACTGGCGTTTTACTCTGAACAGCGCGACCAGTCAGCAAGGGGGGCGCAGCCAGCGCAAGGCCGAACCGTTCCCCCTGCTCTGGCTTGCCCATTTCGAAGCCCTGCACAAGGACCTTGAGCGGGGGATCCGCCAGATCATCAATGCGCCCCACAGCAGGCTGCAAAGCAAGACCGAATATCTGCTGGCCGCCAGAATGAAGCGCCCGCCACGCCCGAAGCAGGCCGAACAGATCCGCCAGGATCTGGATAACAGTATCGAGCGCAGATACCGGGTGGAACGTAAACAACTGACCACGGATACCCCGGAAAACCGCTTTATCAAGTTTGTGCTGGAGCGCACCGGAAGGATGCTGCAACAGCTGACCCAACAGGGTGATCGCACCCTGCTGTCCAGAGCCTTTTTTGACCGTCTGAAGGCGTGGAGCAAACCGCTGGATCAGGCGCTGGCTCACCCCCTGATGCAGGAGATCGGTCCGGCGGCGGTGTTACAACGTGAGTCTCTGGTACTGCAGCAAAAGAGCGGCTATAGCACGGTTTACCGCGTCTGGCAGCAACTGCGCCTCTATCTCGATGCGTTGGGAAATGATGCCGTGGCCGGCGTGCGCAGCATGGATCAGCTCTACGAGCTCTGGTGCGTGATCGAGGTGCGCCGGATTATCCTGACGCTGGGATTTACCGAGGTGAAAACACCTACCTTTAACTTTACCCACGATGGCTGGGATACCCGGCTGGCCGAGGGGATGAAGTACTGCTGGGAGTACCTTCGTACAGCAGACGGTGTAAGGCTCAAGCTGGCCCATGAACCGAGATTTCACAAGACCAACAAACCGGTTCACTCCCTGCTGGTTCCCCAGAAGCCGGACATTCTGATCGAGGCCACAACTGGCAGTGGCGACACCTTTATCTGGCTGTTTGATGCCAAGTACCGGGTCGATAATGGCACTCAAGATGACCCGAGAGACAGGGTGCCCGATGATGCCATCAACCAGATGCACCGTTATCGCGATGCCCTGCTCTATCAGCAACAGGATGACCCGATACCAAGCCGCCCCACCTTTGGCGCTTTTGCGCTCTATCCGGGCTTTATGAGCCAGCAACCCGGAACGAAAAATCCCTATCAGGAGGAGATCGACCGGATTGGTATCGGTGCCTTTGCCCTGTTGCCAGCAGAGGATCACAGCGGCTCTTGCTGGCTGCAAACCTTCCTTGAGCAAAAGCTGGGTAAATCGGGGGAAGAGTTCCGCTATCCAGCCATCCGCTCGGGCCACTTCTATCTGGAAGAGCCCAGCCGGATTGCCACCCTGGGGATGCAGCAGGTCCGCCACCATGATCTCACCCTGATCATTCCGACCGCACTGGAAAACAGCCGCCCGGCGAGCTACTTCGATGCATTTCGTGATGGTTCTGCCCGCTGGTATCACACCCCTGCCGAAACCATTGCCACTCGTTATGATGATCAGCTGATGAACGAGATCAGCTATCTGGCCGTAGCGACCCTTGCGGCCGATGGCCTGACGCGTGAGGTAACCCGTGTCTGGCCTGTGCTGACATGCCGGAAGCTGCGAAGGGAACAACTGACCGAAGAGCAGACAGGTACACCGCTGGCCGAGGGGAATGTGAATCCTTATTGGTTGCTGGAGCTGGGACCCTCTATTTCATTGCTCCACCCTCTGACACAGCTGGATGCGGAAAGTTTCAGAGCAGCCATGAGACTGACAAGACTGGCAGAATTGCAAGGCGAATTGACCGGATTTTCGGCACTGCCGGATTATTACGGGGAATTATTGCGCACGCATCCAGCCTGAACACCTGACTGCTATCCCGGCTTTGCCAGCCAAGGTGCTGGCAAAGCCGCCAAACAACAATCCGCAATCTCGCCCAAAACCCCGGCTAAATTATCCAGTTGCATAATAACCATGCGGCCTTGCGGTTGTTTAACTGGCCCTAACGTCAGATAATACCGCCCGCCTTCAAACCCCGATAACCCGACTTTCAGTGACGGTAATTGATGACTGAGTACCTGCTTTTATTGATCGGCACCGTGCTGGTTAACAACTTCGTGCTGGTGAAATTCCTCGGCCTCTGCCCCTTTATGGGGGTCTCCGGCAAGCTGGAAACCGCCATCGGCATGGGGCTGGCGACCACCTTCGTGATGACCCTCGCCAGTGCCAGCTCCTATCTGGTGGAGCACTATATCCTGCTGCCGCTGGATATCGCCTATCTGCGCACCCTCGCCTTTATTCTGGTGATCGCCGTGGTGGTGCAGTTTACCGAGATGGTGGTGCGCAAGAGCAGCCCGACCCTCTATCGCCTGCTGGGGATCTTCCTGCCCCTCATCACCACCAACTGCGCGGTGCTCGGGGTGGCGCTGCTCAGCATCAATGAGCGACACGACTTTATCCAGAGCGTGATCTACGGCTTTGGCGCCGCCACCGGCTTCTCGCTGGTGTTGATCCTGTTCGCCGCCATGCGCGAGCGTCTGGTCGCCGCCGATGTGCCCGCGCCGTTTCGCGGGGTGTCGATTGCCATGATCACCGCCGGTCTGATGTCGCTGGCCTTTATGGGCTTTACCGGCCTTATCAAGATATAACCATGATCCATATTCTCTTTGCCATTCTGGTGCTCACCCTGCTGGCGCTGGCGTTCGGGATTATCCTGGGCTTTGCCGCCGTCAAGTTTCATGTGGAAGCAGACCCCATCGTCGATCAGCTCGATGCCCTGCTGCCCCAGACCCAGTGTGGCCAGTGCGGCTATCCCGGCTGCAAACCCTACGCCGAGGCGCTCGCCAACGGCGATCAGATCAACAAGTGCGTGCCCGGTGGCGAGGCCACCATGCGCAAGATTGCCGATCTGATGGGGGTAGAGCCCCAGCCGCTGGGGGGCAGTGACGAGGCCGCAGTGCCAGTCAAAAAGGTCGCCTTTATCCACGAAGATCAGTGCATCGGCTGCACCAAGTGCATTCAGGCCTGCCCGGTGGATGCCATTGTCGGCGCCACCAAGGCGATGCATACCGTGATTGCCAACGAGTGCACCGGTTGCGATCTCTGTGTCGATCCCTGCCCGACCGACTGCATCGAGATGATCCCGGTGCCTACCACGGTCGATAACTGGAAGTGGGATCTCAATAACGTGCATGTTCCGGGCAAGATTCCGGTCAAGATAGTGGAATAAACAGCGGAGCAATCATGCATTCCTTACTCGAACGTATCAAAGCCGGCACGCTCTGGGACTTTCACGGTGGCATTCACCCCGCCGACAACAAGCTGCAATCAAGCCAGAGCCCGGTGGTAGACGCCGGTCTGCCACCACGCCTCATCATTCCGCTGCGCCAGCACGCAGGCCCCGCCGGCGATCTGCTGGTGCAGGTGGGCGACAAGGTCAAAAAAGGGCAACCGCTGACCCGTTATGCCAAGGGGCGGGTCGTCCCTGTCCATGCCTCCACCTCCGGCACCATCACCGAGATTGGCAACCACACGGTTGCCCACCCCTCTGGACTCGGCGATCTCTGCGTCATTCTCACCCCGGATGGGGAGGATGAGTGGGGCGAGCGCAATGGCAAAGCCGATTACTGGAATCTGGAGCGGGGCGAGCTGCTCGAACGCATTCAGCAGGCGGGGGTAGCGGGCCTTGGCGGCGCCGTGTTCCCGACCCACAGCAAGCTCGACGGCCGCGGCCAGCTCACCGAGATCCTGATCGTCAACGGGCTGGAGTGCGAACCCTATATCACCACCGACGATCGGTTGATGCAGCAGTACGCCGACGAGATCATGGATGGCATCCGGGTGCTCAAGCACCTGCTCAAACCGAAACTCACCCTGATCGGGGTGGAAGACAACAAGCCCGAGGCGATCGAGCAGCTGACCCGCCATGCCACAGATGAGGATGTGCTGGTCAAGACGGTGCCGACCAAGTACCCCTCGGGCGGTGCCAAGCAGACCATCGAGCTGCTCACCGGACGTCAGGTTCCCAAAGGCGGCCGCGCGGTCGATATCGGCATCATGGTGCTCAACGTCGCCACCGTGTTTGCCATCAAGCGCGCCATCATCGACGGCGAGCCGCTGATCGAGCGGATCGTCACCCTCACCGGCGACAGCTTCAAGCAGCCCGGCAACGCCTGGGTGCGCCTCGGTACGCCGGTGCGCTGGCTGTTGCAGCGTTTCGAACTGCAACCGGAAGCGGAGCAGCGGGTGATCATGGGTGGCCCCATGATGGGCTTTACCCTGCCCCACGCCATGGTGCCGGTGGTCAAGGCCACCAACTGCCTGCTAGCGCCGACGCAGGCCGAGCTGCCCGCCCCCGGCCCGGAGCAGCCCTGCATCCGTTGCAGCGCCTGTGCCGACGCCTGCCCGGCTACCCTGCTGCCGCAAGAGCTCTACTGGTACAGCCGGGCCAAGGAGTATGACAAGGCCGAGAAGCTCAACCTGATGGACTGCATCGAGTGCGGCGCCTGCGCCTGGGTCTGCCCCAGCGAGATCCCGCTGGTGCAGTACTACAAGATCGCCAAAGACGACATTCGCGAAGCCCGTGCCGAGGCCGAAAAAGCCGAACGCGCCAAGCAGCGTTTCGAGGCGAAGCAGGCCCGTTTCGAGCGGGAGAAAGCGGCCCGCGAAGCGCGCCACGCCGAAGCCGCCGCCCAGCGCCGTCAAACCATGACGGCCGCAGGCGGGGAAGATCCGGTGGCAGCGGCTCTCGCCCGCATCAAAGCCAAGCAGGATGCCCCCATCACCGCCATTGCAGCCACCGCCGAGGGCTTGCCTGACAATAGCGCCGTGATCGCCGCCCGCGAAGCCCGCAAACGGGAAGCGGAAGCGCGCCGAGCCGCCAAGCTGGCGGAAAGCGCAAACAGCGAAACAGTCGCTGCGCCGCAATCCGCCGAAGCGGTTGACCCCGCCAGCGATCCCAAGAAAGCGGCCATCGCCGCCGCACTGGCCCGCGCCAAGGCCAAAAAGGCCGCTCAGGCAGGCGAGAGCGCCGAGCCTGTGACTGCCGAAGCCGTTGCTGCGCCTGCGGTAGATGCTGATCAGCAAAAAGCAGAGGTTGATCCGAAAAAGGCGGCGATTGCCGCCGCCATCGCCCGTGCCAAGGCCAAAAAGGCCGAGGCGAATGGCGAGCCGGTAAGCGCAGCCAACAGCGCGGTAGCAGACGCAGGCTCGCAAGGCGATGCGCCATCTGCTGCCAGCGAAGCAGTTGATCCCAAGAAAGCGGCTATCGCTGCTGCCATCGCCCGGGCCAAAGCCAAAAAGGCGGCCCAACAGGGTGACAGCGCTGAGGGCGATCTGACTGCAAACGCAGGCACCAGCGAATCCGCTGCAACCCAAAGTGATGCGCCATCTGCGGCCAGCGAAGCGGTTGATCCCAAGAAAGCTGCTATCGCCGCTGCCATTGCCCGCGCCAAGGCCAAAAAGCTGGCCCAGCAGGGCGCAAGTACCAGTGCTGAGGTAGAAAATGCCGGTGCTGAAGGTGCGCAGAGTGAGCCAGCTGCCAGCGCACAGACCCGCGACGTGGCGGTAGCCAAGAGCGAAGTAAACACCAGCCACAGCGATACGGCAGCAAGCGAAGCGATCGATCCCAAGAAGGCCGCAATCGCCGCTGCCATCGCCCGTGCCAAGGCCAAAAAGCTGGCGCAGCAGGGCGCAAGTACCAGTGCTGAGGTAGCCAGTACCAGTGTAGAGGTAGAGAGTGCCGCTACTCAGGTAGATAGAGCCGAAACTGAGGGTGAGCGCGCACCGGCCGAGCCGATGCACACCGATGCAGCCAGCAGTGAGCAACCACTTGCCGTCACTGCCTCGCCTGAAGCGATCGCCCCTGCGGCTGACGCCCCGGTTGATCCGAAAAAAGCGGCCATTGCAGCAGCCGTGGCCCGCGCCAAGGCGAAGAAGCTGGCGGCCGAGGCAGCCAGAGCCGCAGAGACCGCCGCTGAAGATGCCCCGTCAGCCGACCGAACAACCACAAGGTAATCGACAGACTCATGTTCAATATTGCGACTGCGCCGTTTGCCCATAACCGCAAACAGACCCGAACCCTGATGCTGCTGGTGATCCTGGCCTGCGTGCCGGGCTTGCTGGCCCAGACCTGGTTCTTCGGCTGGGGCTCCTTTATCCAGATCCTGCTGGCGCTGATCACTGCGCTGCTGTGCGAGGCGCTGGTGCTCAAGCTCCGTGGCCGCGCCATCAAGCCTGCCCTGATGGATGGCAGTGCGGCGCTCACCGCCGTGCTGATCGGCCTCTCCCTGCCGCCGCTGCTGCCGTGGTGGATGCTGGTGGTGAGCACGGCCTTTGCCATCATTGTCGCCAAACACCTTTACGGCGGACTGGGTCAGAACCTGTTCAACCCGGCCATGGTCGCCTATGTGCTGCTGCTGGTCTCCTTCCCGGTGCAGATGACCAGCTGGCTGCCGCCGGAGAGCGTGCGCGCCTACAGCCTCGGGTTTGGTGATGCGGTGTCGGTGATCTTCACCGGCTTTAGTCTCGACGGCTACAGCATGGCCCAGCTCAAGCAGGGGGTGGATGGTCTCACCATGGCGACCCCCCTCGATACCCTGAAAACCGGCTTGACTCAGGGGCTCACCACCGGCGAGATCCTGAGCGGCCCGCTTTTCGAGGGTTGGGGCGGCATCGGCTGGAGCTGGGTCAACCTCGGCTATCTGCTGGGCGGCCTCTTCCTGCTGCAGCAGAAGGTGATCAACTGGCGCATTCCGACCGCTATTCTGGGCTCCCTGCTGGCGGCGGCGACCCTCGGCTACCTGATGAGCCCGGATGCGACCGCTACGCCGATGTTCCACCTCTTTAGCGGCGCAACCATGCTGGGGGCCTTCTTTATCGCCACCGATCCGGTCAGCGCCTGCACCACGCCGCGCGGCCGACTGGTCTATGGCGTGCTGATCGGGGTGCTGGTCTACATCATTCGCCGCTTTGGCGGCTATCCGGATGCATTTGCCTTCGCCGTGCTGCTGGCCAACCTTTGTGTGCCATTTATCGACAGCCTGACTCGCCCGAAAGTGTATGGAGCTCGTCGCCAATGATGTTTCTGCCCTTTTCCCCCATCAAAGCTGACGGAGCCCGGACATGTTAAAGAGCATGCGCAAGAACGGCCTTATTCTGGCGATGTTCGCGCTGGGCTGTACCGCGCTGGTGGTACTGACCAACGAGCTGACCAAGGATAAAATCGCCCACCAGCAGCAGCTGGAGAAGCAGCAGACCCTCTCGGTATTGCTGCCGGAGGGGAGCTATGACAACGATCTGGTGGCCAGCTGCAAGCAGGTGACCAGCAGGAAGTATCTGGGCAGCGATCAGCCGCAGGCCCTCTATACCGCCAGCAAGAATGGCGTGGTGACCGGCTATGCATTGGAGGCGATCGCGCCGGATGGTTACAGCGGGGCGATCCGTATCGTGGCGGGCTTTGATGCCAAGGGCACCATCACAGCCGTGCGTGTGCTCGCTCACAACGAGACCCCGGGCCTTGGTGACAAGATCGAGCTGAAGAAATCGGACTGGATCAACAGCTTTGCCGGAAAATTCCTGACCCATGACAACGAGCCCCAGTGGGCGGTGAAGAAGGATGGCGGCGAGTTCGATGCCTTTACCGGCGCCACCATCACCCCGCGAGCCGTGGTCAAGGCGGTGAAGAACCTGCTTAAACTGCAGCAGGAGCAACCCGAACTGCTCAGCAACGCCCCGGCTTGTCCGGCGGCGAACTAACGGAGTCGAGCCATCATGAACCAGATGGAACAGATTGAAACGGGCGCAACCCCGCTTGCCGAGCTGGAAAGCCGCAAGGGCGAGCTCAAGGAGCTGATGAGTCAGGGGCTGTGGAAGAACAACCCCTCGCTGGTGCAGGTGCTGGGGCTCTGCCCGACCCTCGCCGTCTCCTCCACCTTTACCAATGCGCTGGGGCTGGGCCTTGCCACCATGGCGGTGCTGGTCTGCTCCAACCTCGCCGTCTCGCTGGTGCGCAACTGGGTGCCGAAGGATATTCGCATCCCGGTTTATGTGATGATCATCGCCTCGCTGGTGACCAGCGTGCAGTTGCTGATGAACGCCTACACCTATGGCCTCTATCAGGCGCTCGGCATCTTTATCGCCCTCATCGTCACCAACTGCGTCATCATCGGCCGCGCCGAGGCCTATGCCTCCAAGAATCCGCCCCTGCTGGCGGCCCTCGATGGCCTGATGATGGGCCTTGGCTTTACCCTGGTGCTGCTGGTACTGGGCGGCATGCGCGAGATCATCGGCATGGGCACCCTGTTTGATGGTGCCGAGCTGCTGCTGGGCGAGTGGGCCAAATCCCTGCGCATCGAGCTGTTCCACGCCGATGCCAGCCTACTGCTGGCGATTTTGCCGCCGGGCGGTTTTATCGGGCTGGGGCTGTTGATCGCCGCCAAGAACGCCATCAACGACTGGCGGGACCGCAAACAGGCCGCTACCGTAGCCCACTGCAACGTTGCCCCGGCCCGCGTCCGGGCGACCGAGCTATGATCGGACGCAAGGCATGAACAACCAGAAACGCAGAGAGATCCTCGAGCGGCTGCGGGAAAACAACCCCCACCCCACCACAGAGCTCAACTTCAACTCGCCGTTCGAGCTACTGATCGCCGTGCTGCTCTCGGCGCAGGCGACCGATGTCAGCGTCAACAAGGCGACCGACAAGCTCTATCCGGTGGCCAACACCCCGCAGGCGATGCTGGATCTCGGGGTGGACGGGCTCAAGGAGTACATCAAGACCATTGGCCTGTTCAACACCAAGGCCGAGAACGTCATCAAGACCTGCGCCATCTTGCTGGAGCGCCACGGCGGCGAGGTGCCGGAAAACCGAGAAGCGCTGGAAGCCCTGCCCGGCGTCGGCCGCAAGACCGCCAACGTGGTGCTCAACACCGCCTTTGGCTGGCCCACCATCGCCGTCGATACCCATATCTTTCGGGTCTCCAACCGCACCGGCTTTGCGGTAGGCAAGAATGTGGATCAGGTGGAGGAGAAGCTGCTTAAAGTGGTGCCCGCCGAGTTCAAGCTGGATGTCCACCACTGGCTGATCCTGCACGGGCGTTACACCTGTCTGGCTCGCAAGCCCCGTTGTGGTTCCTGTATCATCGAGGACTTGTGCGAATACAAAGAGAAGGTCTATCCAGAGAGCTGAATGACTGGGCGCCACAACCGTCCTACCTGTCTCGCTCGCAAACATCCGCTGCAGTGGTTCCTGTATCATCGAGGACCTCTGCGAGTACAAAGAGAAGGTCTATCCAGAAAGCTGATAGCCTCGCAACCGAGATTGAAAGCAGTACACATCACCAACCCGGAGAACTGAGCAATGAGAATTCTGCATACCATGCTGCGTGTCGGCGATCTGCAACGCTCCATCGACTTCTACACCCGCGTTCTCGGCATGAAGCTGCTGCGCAAGAGCGAGAACAGCGAGTACAAGTACACCCTGGCTTTCGTCGGTTACGGTGACGAGAAGGATGAAGCGGTGATCGAGCTGACCTACAACTGGGGGGTGAGCGAGTACGAACTGGGCTCAGCCTACGGCCATATCGCGCTGGAAGCGGACGACATCTATGCCACTTGCGATGCACTGCGCGCCGCCGGTGCCAAGATCACCCGCGAACCGGGTCCGGTCAAGGGGGGTACCACCGTCATCGCCTTCGTCGAAGATCCGGACGGTTACAAGATTGAACTGATTGCCAAGAAAGATGCCGGTACTGGCCTCGGTGACAGCTTCTAAGCTGCCCTAATCCCACTGCCGGATGGCAGGATCAAAAAAGAGCGCAGATGCGCTCTTTTTTATGCTTCTCTGACCGGGGACGGCGCTAGATCTCGCCATTGCGCCCCATGCTGATCACCACCCGCCGGTTCTTGGCACGACCCTGTTCGGTTTCGTTGGAGGCGACGTGCTGCTTCTCGCCATGCCCCTCCACCGAGATCTTGCCGGGATCGATCCCCAGATCGACAAACACCTTCTTGATGGCATCGGCCCGCTTCTCGGAGAGTTTCAGGTTCGGCCAGCGGCCGCCATAGCTGTCGCTGTAAGCATCGATCACCACCACGTCGATGCTCTTGTCCGCCTTGATAAACTCGCTAATCATCGCCAGCCGCCGCTTGGAGGGGATGGAGAGCTGATCGCTGTTTTTATCATAGGTGAGCACGCTAAAGGCGATGTCATTGAAGCTGTAGGGCAACAGCCCGCTCAGACAGTCGATAAAAGCTTGATATTTGACCCGAAAGTTGACAGACGACAGCGACACTCGCACCGCGCGGTTCTGGCGATACCAGTCCCGATACTGGAAGGTCGGCATCCGCCCCCCCTCCAGCTCGTCGAGCATGGTCCAGGCAGTCTGCCCCTCCACCAGTCCATCAAACTGCTGATAGAAGCGCAGTTGACTCACTTCTCGCCCGGCTATTCCCGGGCGCCATACCGGTGGCATGATGCCAAGGCTCACCGTCTGGGTCTGGGCCTGCGGCCGCTTGCCCTTGAGCTCGAAGTCGAGGTTGATCTTGCGCCCGGCGCGGCTGACAAAGGCCCCCGTTCCCCAGTTGGGAATAGGATGCTCGAGGCGACACTCAATCTGGGTATCGGAGGTCAAACGCCAGACGGATTGATCCAGACCGGCACCAAATTCGGTGACCCCAGCCTGTAACTGCATACTCACGGATATGCTGACCAACCCCAACATCCAAGCGTTCAATTGCTTGTCCTCCACACGATCTCACAAGAGATATCGGCGGCAAGAGGCCAAGCTTTAGCGACAAACTGCAAAGGCGTGCCGTTGGTGTGGCAAAGGCTTGCCCCTCAGCGGCAACCGACCGCAAGCGGCGCTTATTCCCCCCTCTTAGCTCCGTGCCAACCGGCAGGAAGCTCGCTACAGTAAAATCAGGACAACCAGACGCCGCTTATCGGGAACCACACTCATGCACCGCTCTTGCTTCTCTTTATTGCAGATGTTGTTGCCAATGCTGCTGGCGCTATCCGGCAGCGCCGTCAAGGCCGCAACACAGGATCAGGAGTGGGCACAGGAGCGCGCCAATGCGGTGCTTTCGCTGATGACCTTCACCGTGGTGCCCGACATCACCGCCAGCAACCTCGATATCGGCAGCGGCACCAATCAATCTGCCGCCCTCAACATGACCCAGATCGGCGGCGGCGCCACCATGAGTGAAGCCGTGCCCATCTATCTGGAAGGGGCGATCGGCTTTAGCCGCTACGATCCCCAGTTTGTGGTGAGCAACGGCACCGAGAGCCGCACCCTCCCGACCAAGTGGAACAGCCTGACAGCTTCGGGCGGGATCGGCTGGGATATCGCCCTCCATGAAGACCCGCGCGGTGGCCACTGGGTGCTGCGCCCCATCGCCAACGTCTCGCTCGGCACCATGGCCAGCGATCTGCGGATCGGCAACTGGCTGCTGGAGCGTACCAAGGGCTACTCGCTGGATTTTCTCGATGGTGGGCAGCTCAATATGTACGGACTAGGAGGCTCGCTGATGCTCGACTACGAGCTCTTTTCAAAGACGCAGGATATCGATATCGAAGTGCGCTACTCCTACCAGCACCTGCAGAGCTTTGGCGGTACCTCGACCAGCGTCCGTGGTCACGCCGAGGCGGAGAACCTCGGTCTCTATCTGCGCCGCCGGGCCCCGCTGTTTGACTGGACCCTGCTCGACAGACCGGTGCGCTATGTACTGGAGGGGGCCCATACCGCATATCTGGGGGAGCAGCGGGGGTTGCTTGGCTTTGACTCCCTCAACTCTATCGGCGCGGGTCTGGAGCTGGACAGCAGCAAGTACGACATCATAGTCACCCGTACCCGACTGGTTGCCCGCTATATGTTCAGCCACAACACCAGCGGTTATTCCATCGGGTTGGCCATGAGTTTCTAAGTCGTTATATTTTCCTGCCACGAGTGGGCAATCCTCAGGGAAAGCACAGTAACACTCCGGATAATTATGTCCGTATTGATGGAGGATTTATTGATCTGCCCCCTTTCATATTTCTCACCACCCAGCCATATCAGGTAAAAATATCCACCTGCTGGCAGGCTAATTTCCCCCCTCGCACACCGAATATTGGAGTTTTTGTCTGTATATTTACAGTGCGCAATAACTGATTGGCCCTGTGATGTCGCCAGCCTGTACTCCCTTGCAACAGAGAAAATACTCAACTCCAGATATTGCAGCTCAATGGCCAACTTTATCGATGCCCATAAGGAACCAACCCGGAGGTCCATCATCATTTTCACAGTGACCTGAACCGCACCTAACCCATTGTTTTAAGTGCTTTATAGTTTTTCATATTTTATGAGCCCAATTAATCCTGTTTTATTTTACTTACATCACCCGACTGCTAAATTTGGCGTCATCCCGGCAGGACGAGGCGCACTGAAACGACTGACTGCGGGCTACTGATAACAGGTGTGCAATGGGCACAGAAATAACGTTCAGGCATAGCAACCGTTATTTTGACGACATCACACTTGCTGATCCTTGTTGATTTGAGGTTATCTGATGAAAAAAACGCTGCTTGCTCTCTCTGTATTGGTCATAACCGGAACTGCATATGCAGGGGTGCCTGATTTATCCGCCAGCTGTCCTGGGCATATTAATCTTCGCGTCGAAGATGGCACGGCTTATATCAATAACCAGCAAGTTCCACTTAAAAAAGTGAATTCAAATTTCTACGAGGCGAGCAAGGGGCGCACCACCCTCTCCATGGTGAAAAATGGCGACTGGGGCATCACCTATTTTGTCAAAAATGGCGACAGCGGCGCCTGCCAGCTCAATGACGATGAGAACGATGACGACGGCGATGATAATGAAATCGCCAGTAGCAGTGCCTACAACGGCAGCACTACGCAAACCAAGGTTGCAGAGAACGCCTGCATGAACGCCGTCGCCAGAAAAGCGGGCGTCAGCCGCAGCAAACTGACCCTCGACTATGTGGCCGACTCCCAGGCGGGGATGATGATTGATATCAAGGGGCCCCATGACCGGCTCTGGCACTGCCTCACCGACGCCCGCGGCCATATTTCAGGCATCAATCAGGACTGATTTCGAGCCACAGCTCAACGGGGCCCACACCGACCGTGGGGGCTCCACCCCTTATCCATTGCAATTATTTGATACAGGTAAATGAAGATGAAATCCAAACAGACTCTGCTCAATGTCACCCTCGGTTGCCTGCTGGCGGTCGGTATCTCCGGCTGCGCCGTGGCCAAAACCCATCACAGCCACAAGACCCATGCCCAAGCGCACGCTCAGGAAGGGGCCGTGCAGTATGGCGACGAGAGCCCGTGGGCTGGCAACTATAAGGCGGTCACTGACGATGGCCGCACCGTGGCCGAAATTCACGTCGATACCACAGGGGAGACCTATATCGATGGCAATCAGGTCAAACCGAGCCACAGCGGCAGCGACTACCTGAAATTCAAGCAGGAGACCATCACTTACACCCTGCGCAAAAGCGGCGCCAGCTGGAAAGACAGCGATGCCGGCACCAGCGGCCGCATCCTGTTCGATTGATAATCCCGACACCGGCCTTGCCAGACACCAAGCCCCGACAAGGGGCTTTTTTGCACCTGCGATTTACCATCAACCACAGCCCGCCCCGAAAAATCCAGCCTTGTCACAGAGTTAGTGCAATCTGTCACATATTCCTTTTGATGGAATGGGTAGAATGGCTCAGTTTGGCGCCCACCATCCACATAGAGCCACGATGTCGATTGCCAGCCGCACTGGCTGGGTGATCACGCCGCCCGGCATGGAGATGGCCTGCCAAGCGCCGCCAAGTATTTGCGCCACCAGTTACACCACAGGGATAGAGATTTTTGCCATGGCCAAGTTTTTGAATACCAGCGCAACCAACTACTTTCTTGAAGAACTTATCAAAGATGCCAAAGAACGTCTGATCCTGATCAGCCCCTTCCTCAAGCTCAACGACAGGATCAAGGAGCTGCTCACCGACAAGAACCGCCTCAAGATCGATGTGCGGATCGTCTATGGCAAAAGTGAGCTGCAACCGGAAGAGATCAGCTGGCTCAAAGAGCTCACCTATATCCGCACCAGCTTTTGCAAAAACCTCCATGCCAAGTGCTATCTCAATGAAGAGATTTGTATTGTCACCAGCCTCAATCTCTACGAGTTCAGTCAGGTCAATAACAACGAGATGGGGGTATTGATCCAGCGCTCGGAAGATCATGATCTTTACCGTGATGCCTATGATGAGGCACAACGAATTATTCGGGTTAGTGATGAAGTCCGCATATCCCTTGAACGGGTTGTCAGTGAAGCCGAAACCCAACAGCCTTCTGCTAACGAAAATGAGTCAGCCACTGAAAAACTGACCTCATCCAAACTGGCGCAAAAGTGGGGGATCAAAACCAATGAGTTGTTGGAAAAAATGGTGACTCACGGCTTGCTTGAGCTGCGGGACAGCAAGCATTACCTCACAGCGAAAGGCAAAGAGGAAGGAGGGGAGTTTAGAATGAGCCCCAAATTTGGCCCCTATTTCCTCTGGCCAGAGGCCATGAATCCCCTCTAATTCACTGACTGGATAAATGTGAAATGGACTTCACTCCCGTTATTGCGGTTCTGCTGGGCCAGTTCTGGTATCTGCTGCCCCTGTTGTTGATTGCCACCCTGATCAAAACGCCCAAGTTCAAAGGGATGGTTGGGGAAGCATTTATCAACTTGGGCATCCGGCTCTTTCTCGACAAGCGGGAGTACCACCTGCTCAAGAACGTGACCCTGCCGACCCCGCATGGCACTACCCAGATCGATCATGTGATCGTCTCGCGCTTCGGGCTGTTTGTGATCGAGACCAAGAACATCAAGGGGTGGATATTTGGCAATCCAGCCCACAAAAGCTGGACACAGCAGCTCTATCGCCGCAAACATACCTTTCAAAATCCCCTGCACCAAAACTATCTGCACCTGATGACGCTCAAATCCTTGCTGGGTCTTGCTGATCATCAGCTCCATTCGATTATCTACTTTATTGGCGACTGCACCTTTAAAACCCCCATGCCGGATAACGTGATGAACCGTGGGCTTATTCGCTATATCAAGAGTAAAACCACTCAGGTGCTGACCCCTGCCGAAGTCACCAGAGTGATCGACACCATCCAGCGGGGACGACTGGCCGCCAATTGGCAGACCCATAAACAGCATGTCGCGCAGTTGAAAGAACGTCACAGCGAGGTTCCCCACCCACCTTTATCCGTAGCTGCAATGCCTGTCGTCAATCAGGTGGTGAACGCCGCGCCAACCATCACCGAATCGAGCCCTCAAGCAAATCCACTATGCCCCAGATGCGGCAACCCGATGGTATTGCGTACCGCCAAACGGGGGGATAACCGAGGCAATCGGTTTTGGGGATGCAGTGGATACCCAAAGTGCAGGGAAATTAAGACGTTATTGAACAAAGTCTCCCTATAAAATTTTAATGTTCACAATAATCAGGCTCATTAAAAGCACTGATAGCACTAACCAATCTCAACGGAGCAGTGATATGCAAGCATTCCTAGATCTACTAATCAAACATATGCATGAACGATATGCACACATATTCACCAACTATTACCCAGCTCACGGATCTACTGGTTTCACAGAACGAAACCTCACCAATAACTTTGTATCCGCAATGGAGCGTGTCTACCCCGGCACCTGTTTCTCTTGGTTTGAAGCTCCAATCTGTACAACAGACAATAAACATCTAGATGCTGTAGTTTTTACTGAAACAGATGTGTTTTTTATTGAGGCAAAGCGATTTACCGCTCCGCAGTCAAAAACTCATAGTGTCAGAAGTGATCTTGAACGTATGCAATCTACTGAGTCCCAAAAATTAATTGAACAGGGACTGTTGAAACCAATCAAACGTCAACGCTATGCCGTGGTGTTGGCTGATGTCTGGACAGAAACAAAAGGAAAACGGGAGATATTTGAAACTTGGCCTGCTTGTCTGGAGAAC